>JAFQGN010000156.1 GCA_017398245.1 Clostridia bacterium
TCCAGCTGTGGGGTTCTCGCTTAAGATCGCCATGAACGCTTTTGAACACGGCTCCGTTTTCCATGGTGATCATTTCGATACCCGCGCCGCGGATGGAGCCGAGCTCTTTCATGTGCTTAGGCGGCATATTTTCAAAGCCGACGACCTGCACAGGACGCAGGCCGGTGATTGTGAGCAGCGGCCCGATGGAATGGGTGCAGTAAAAATTGGCGTGCATGCGGTTGCGCCAGTGGAAGCGGTCGCCGTAGGTGATCTGCGGCCAGATGGCGGAGCAATCGTGAATGTATTCGCCCTCGCCGTAGCAGGCTGTGCCGATCTCTCCCTGCTCATAGCGCCGCCACATTTCGAAGGTATGGCGCATATAGCAGCAGTTTTCGGCAAACGCATACACAAGGCCCGTCTCTTCCACGCATTCGATCAGCTCTACCGCCTGCGCCATCGTTTCGCAGGGCAGGCATTCGCTCAGAACGTGTTTTCCGGCCCTCATGCAGCGCACGGCGTAGGTCGCATGCTCGGTGGCATAGTTTGCCAGCACGACTGCATCCATTTCGGGATGATCGATGAATTCATCAAAATTTGTATATAGAGAAACGTTGACCTGCAATTCGTCGGCCTTCTGGCGGACCTTATCCAGCAGGGGCTCGTATTTATCGCACACGGCTACGAGTTCGGCGTCCGGATGATGCAGCAGGACTTTGATCAGCGCCGCGCCGCGTCCACCGCCGAATACGCCTACCTTCAAACGTTTGTTCATGTCTTTCTCCCTCTGTGCCGTCTGTATTCTTTGGCATATACGCTATGCATCTGATACTGATTATAGGGAATTTTTCCCCGGAAGACAATATCTGTCTTCATTTTCAATCCATTCCGGTTTCACAGGCTGTTTTTTTATTAAGCAGTGTGGAATTTTACTTCGGCATGTGCTATAGTGAGAGCGAATCCGAACGCAAAGGAGGATTTCAAAATGCAATTTGAGTACAGGGATTGTTATGCAAAATTTGAAGATAACGCGCTTGTGATCGGGAACAGCGCTGTGGAGCGCGTGCTGTTGGTGAATAAAGGTGGTGTTGCGAGCGTTCGCGCCGAGGACAAGGCAAGCGGAGCCGTTTGGACGCGCGAGGAGGGCGTGCGCTGGATCGGCACGCCGTTCGCGGCGGAGAATGTCGAATGCGCGTTCGGCGTGGAGGACAACGGCGGGCTGTCCGAACCGTTTCTGAAGGCAGAACTGAAGTGGACGGGCACAGCGGGTGAAACGCTCAAGCGCAGCTATTATGTGTTCCCCCGCCTGCCGTTTGTTTCTATGGCGATCGCTGTCGAGGGAGTGCATTTGATCGACCCGGCAGGCGCAGCCGAGGGGATGAGCCGCGGCGTGGAGAGCGAGCTTGGACACAAGGCGGCCCTTGCGCAGGAGGACGCGATCGACACGCTGCCTATGCCTGCGGGGCATTACAAGCTCAAAAGTGTCGTTCTGGCCGACAAGACAGACCATAACGACGCTCTCGTGCGCGAGACCGACCGCATGGTCTATTCCAGCGGATGGGGCCGCGAATGGGATGAGGGAAACCTCTTCATTCTGGACGATTATGTGCGCGGACATGCGGCGATACTGGTTAAGGACGCGCCGGCGAACATGAGCGAAATGAACCGAAACCAGAAGGATCTGCTGATCATGCGCGGCACATGCGCGCAGCTGGTGGGCACAGGCCTTTCCGGCTGCGATGCGACGGAAGAGCTTTTCGGGCACGGAAGCGTAATGGGCTTTGGCAAAAAGGAAGAGCTGCCCCGCCTGTTTCGGGAGTATTATCGAGCGGTATGGGCCCACAAGGAGCCTGCGAAGGTGATGTCCAACACATGGGGTGACCGCAGCCGCGACGCCGCCGTATGCCACGAGTTTATGATGCATGAGATCGAATGCGCGGCGCATATCGGCGTGGATATCGTGCAGATCGACGACGGCTGGCAGAAGGGCCGCACGGCCAATTCCGCTCTGAAAAAGGACGGCGTTTGGGGAAGCTATTACGATACCGATCCCGATTTCTGGGCAGTAGACAGGGATAAATTCCCGCAGGGACTCAAGCCTCTAGTAGAAAAGGCGCACAAAAACGGCATCGAGATGGGCCTATGGTTCTCGCCGGATTCCACGAACGATTACGCCAACTGGCGCAGAGACGCCGATACAGTGCTTGGCCATTGGCGCGAGAACGGGATCACACATTTTAAAGTAGACGGTGTGAACATCGCCTCCAAGAGGGGCGAGCGCAATTATCTGCGTTTTGTGGAAGCTGTGTATCGCGAGAGCGGGAACAGGGTGAACCTTAACCAGGACATCACCGCGCAGATCCGCCTGGGCAGCCTGTATTTCCGCCAGTACGGAAACCTGTTTGTCGAAAACCGCTATACCGATTCCACGGCCTATTATCCGCACAGGACGCTCAAGAACTTTTGGAACATGTGCAAATACGTGCCTGCGCCCAAGATGCAGTACGAACTGCTCAACCCGCGCAGAAACGACAGCCTCTACCCTGCGGACGATCCGTTCAGGCCGAGTATGTACAGCGAGGATTATTTATTTGCAACGGTCATGTTCGCAAGCCCGCTGGTCTGGATGGAGATGTGCCATTTAGGCGAGCAGGATACAGAGGATCTTCGGCGCATTGTGCAGATCTGGCGCGGGCACAGGGCGGACATTGCCAAATGCGATATCAGCCCCATTGGCTCTGAACCTGACGGCATGAGCATGACGGGCCTGCTGGCAGCGGGCGGGAGCTTTGGATACCTGCTCGCGTTCCGTGAGGATACGACCGGGGAGAACAATGTGCTCGCCGGCACGCTGCCCTGCAAATGCAAGACGCTTGATTTGATCGCCGACGGCGGAAAACCGTGTAAGACGCAGCTTGGCGAGGATGGCAGGTCGTTCTGCATACAGCTTGGCGAAAAGCGCAGCTATGCGCTGCTGCGCTGGGATGCGCAGTGATATATTTCAACTTTTGTTTCTTTGACAGCAATTTTACAGGAGGATTTTATGCTTATTGATATGCACGCTCACACTTCGGGCATCAGCCGCTGCTGCCGTACCGACGCGCACGGAGCGCTCATGGCGGCACGGGAAGTCGGCATCGACGGACTCGTTCTTTGCAACCATTACGATGCGAACTACGTAGGAGACGGCACGCCTGAAGAATTTGCAGAAAAATATATTGCCGAGTATTACCGCACTGCGATGGTAGCTGCGGAAATGGGCATGAGGCTGTATTTCGGCGTGGAAGTGACCGCGCGCAAGCACGGCGGGGCGCATATTCTGCTCTACGGAATGGAGCCCGCCTTTGTGCTGGAGCATGCGGACATTTACGATTATACTCTGGAACAGATGCACGCCGCCGTACACGAAAAGGGCGGCCTCGTCGTGCAGGCGCATCCGTTCCGCAGCAACGGACATGTGCTGGATACGGCGTATCTGGACGGCGTGGAGATCAACTGCCATCCGCTGTACGACGCCACGCACTGCGAACGGATGCAGGAGATCGCGCATGAGGCGAATATCATCGTCACTTGCGGCGGCGATTATCATGCGGATACTTACCGCGCCGTATGCGGAACGCATTTCCCGGACAGTGCGCTGCGCTATTGCGACATCATCGATCATCTGAAGAATTCTCCGGAGATCAAAATGCATGTGCATGAGCTGCGCACGGAATTCCATCGCGACGTAACGTTCATTAAGGGGTAAAGGAGCAGCCTGTTCATACGGAATGTCCCCGTGCGGAGAGATCTGCGCGGGGATTTTATTATCAGGATTGCCCGAAACCGGCGTTGAACGAAGGGAAAGTGCGTGGTATGATATCAGCACAGGAAGAAACGGAGGCATGGAAAATGTCTTGGATGCATGAATACCCCCGCCCGCAGCTGCAGAGGGACAGCTTTTTTTGTCTGAACGGTGAATGGATGGCAAACGGGCAGAGGGTGCAGGTCCCCTACCCGTTGCAAAGCGCGCTTTCCGGCTGGAAAGGCGATGTGCCGGAGCATGTGGAATACGAAAAGTTGTTTGTGCTGCCGAACGGCTTTGCAAAGCCCACGGAGCGGATCCGGCTGCATTTCGGGGCGGTGGATCAGATCGCAGAGGTGTGGCTGAACGGCAAGCCTGTCATGCGACACGAGGGCGGTTATCTGCCTTTTTGGGCCGATATAACCGAAGAGATTTTGCCGGATGAAGAGAATCGGCTTTGTGTGTGCGTGACGGACGAGCTTGACCGCTGCCTGCCTTATGGGAAGCAGTGCAAAAAGCCGCATGGAATGTGGTATACGCCGGTGACGGGCATATGGCAGAGCGTGTGGCTGGAGGCGGTACCGGAAACATGCGTGGAACAGCTTTGTAATCACGCCGAATCTTGACCGGGTGGAGATCACGGTCGTGAGCGCGGAGAAGGATTGCGAGATCGCCATCGACGGAATGAAACCGTTGCACGCGCCGACGAACGAAAAAGTGGTGATCAGTATCGATAAGCCGCGGCTTTGGACGCCGGACGATCCGCAGCTGTATTGGTTTACTGTGCGCGCGGGAAAGGACAGTGTGCGCAGCTATTTTGCCCTGCGCACGATCGAGGAAAAGGAAGGGCGCATTCTGCTCAACGGGAATCCTGTGTTCCTGAACGGCGTGCTGGACCAGGGGTATTTTGCAGACGGCATATTCCTGCCCGGAGAAAGCGCGGAATACGAGCGCGATGTGCTGCGCATGAAGGAGCTTGGGTTCAACCTTCTGCGAAAGCACATCAAGGTTGAGCCGGAAGCGTTTTATTATGCGTGCGACAGGCTGGGCATGCTCGTGATGCAGGATATGGTGAACAACGGCGGGTACAATTTCCTGCTGGATACGGCGCTGCCGACCATCGGCCTCAAATGGCGGCCCGATACCCTGCCTTGGGGCAAAGCCGCGCGAGAGACGTTCCTCTCCCACAGCCTTGCCACTGCCGGGCACTTGCGCAACCATCCCTGTATCGTGATGTGGACCATTTTCAACGAAGGCTGGGGACAGACGCACGCGGATGACATGTATCTGCGTTTGAAGGACGAAGACCCGACCCGGCTCTGGGATGCGACTTCAGGGTGGTTTGCACAGAAGCTGAGCGACATGCAGAGCGAGCATGTGTATTTCCGCAATAAAAAGCTGCGCGCACGGGGCGCAAGGCCGCTGCTGCTAAGCGAATGCGGTGGCTACACGCGAACGATACCCGGGCATTTGTACAAGCCGGACGCGCGATATGGCTACGGTGCTGCGGAAACAGAAGAAGCGCTTACGGCAAAATTTGCGCAGATGTATCGCGAGATGGTGCTGCCGTCTATCGCGGACGGCCTGTGCGGAGCGATTTACACCCAGCTGAGCGATGTGGAGGAAGAGATAAACGGGCTGTACACATACGACAGGGCTGTGTGTAAGGTGAACAAAAAGGAGATGCGCGCGATCCTGCAGGAGGCTTGCGCAGAGCTGGAAAAGGTTGTACGGAAGAAGTAAAAAAGACAGGAAAAGGCCCCGCAGAGCTGCAGGGCCTTTTGCATTCAGGTTCAGCGGTTGGCAAAGACGCGCATGGCGCGGTACGCGTTTTCCTGCATAGCGTTCTGCGCGGCGAGGGCAAGATCGTGGAAGAAGGTCACATCCTGCTTCTCGAGCAGGTCCTTCACGGCGGTCACGCCGGCCTTGGACATGTAGCTGTAATAGTTGATTTTGCAGATGCCGTTGGAAATGGCGATGCGATAATCCTCATCGCTCACGCCGCTGCCGCCGTGCATGACCAGCGGAAGGCCGGTCTTTTCGGCAATGACTTTGACGCGGTCCAGATCGAGCACGGGCTTGGACTTATAAATACCATGGGCCGTGCCGAAGCTGGGCGCGAGGGCGTCGATGCCGGTCTCGGCGCAGAATTTGACTGCAAGGTCCGGATCGGTATAGACGGGGCCGCCGGCGTTTTCGCCGCTGCCGCCTTCACGCGAAGCGAGCTGGCCGATCTCGGCCTCCACGTTCACTCCGTATGCCCTTGCCATAGCGACAGCTTTCTTCGTGTTGGCGACATTTTCTTCATACGGCAGGTTGCTGCCATCGTACATGACGCCGGTGAAGCCGATCTTCAGCGCCTGTTCCATGTAGGAAAGGGTCTCGCAATGGTCCAGATGCACGCAGACCGGAACCTTCGCCGCCTTGGCCGCAGCAACCATGACCGGGCCAATGACAGAGAGAGGCGCAACGGATTCGTGCAGTTCGGCATGGCTGAGAATGACCGGCACATCCAGCTGTTCGGCAGCGTTCAGTACGGCGGTGATGCATTCAAGGTTTGGGGTGTTGAACGCGCCGACGGCCATGTTCTTTTCCTTGGCGATGGCGAGGATCTCATTCAAAGTGATCAGCATATTCTTATCTCCTTATACAGTGTTCTCATTTGCTTGTAGAGCTGGTAGCGTTTATCGTACGCCGCTATGTTGGCTGCGATCGGCGCGACCGGCGCGGCGTGATCGCGGAACTGCTGTGCGATTTCAAACGGGCTTTGGCCGGTAACGGCCGCAAGGCCGAGGATCGCGCTGCCCATCGCGCCGGTTTCTTCTGTGCGGACGGGGATGATCTCACAGCCGAGGATATCCGCCTTGATCTGCAGCCAAACCTTCGAGCGCGCTCCGCCGCCGCAGGCCAGGAGCCGATCGATGCGCACGCCGCCTTCGCGCAGCTTTTCCATATTATAGCGCATTTCATAGGTGACGCCCTCTAAAACTGCGCGGTAGATATCGGGCAGGCGTGTCTGGGTGGTAAGACCGGCAATGAGGCCGGTCGCGTTCGGGTCGACATCGGGCGTGCCCCCCATTCCCTGCAAAAACGGCAGGATGAGGAGCGATGTCGGCTCCTGCGGGGCGAGTTCGTTGAGCACGTCGTAAATGCTGCGGCCGTCCTGCTTCAGGTGAGAGGCGAGCGCGTCGCGCAGCCAGCGCACGACGCTGCCGGCGGAAATATTGTAGGCATAGGTGACAAAGCCCTTCTGCTCAAGATACGGGACGCAGGCGAAATTGTTGCGCTGAAAATCCAGCCCCTGCGGGATGGCGGGAAAGAGCGGCGTGATGCACTCGCAGGTGCCGGAAGTATCGACGGCGTCACCGATGTTTTCGACGCCTGCTCCGAGCGCGTTCACGATCTGATCGTGCGTGCCGATAACGACAACGGTTTGTTCAGGAAGGCCAAGGGTCTTTGCCATTTCGGGAAGGATCGTCCCCAACGCTGTTCCGGGTTGAACGACCATGGGCAGCTGTTCCTCCGAAATGCCGGATGCCTCCAAAAGTTTCTTTGACCAGCAGCTGTTTTCCACATCGTAGAGGAGAGTTCTGCAGGCGAGGGAAACATCGGTCGCGGCGCGACCAGAGAGCTTATAGCAGATAAAGCCGGCGATGAACAGGAACTTCCAGACAGGGCGCGGGGCGATGCGCAGGGTATAAAGCATTTTGGCAAGAGAGTACGATGCGTCTGGCAGGATACGGCAGATCTCCATGAAGCGTTCGGGGCCTGTCTTTTCGACAAGAGCGTTGAATTCTTCGCTTTCACTGCTGCCGAAATACATGCGGATGTCGTCGAGCGCTCTCCCCTGCTCATCCAGCGCCACGAAGGATTCGCCGAAGGACGAAACGGTGATCGCCGCAATATCGGCCCTGTTTTTTAATGCATCGGCGCAGGAACGGATCACGCGGAAAACGCTTTCGCATAGAATCTCCGGCGGCAGGTTCGCGCTGCCCGCCGCCAGAGGATATTCTTCATACTGCAGAGCAAGCTGCTCGCCTCGATCCGAAAAGGCGACGCATTTGCAGCCCGTTCCGCCGATATCGACGCCAAGAGAGATCATATCGATACCCCCTCTCAGTCGATATCCACCCATTCATAGCCGAGATAAGTGGTGAACGCCTCCTGCAGGATGGCCTTATAATGGCCCTCGCAGATGGCGGTGTGGTGCTTGAAGCCGCCGCGCGCAAGGCGGATGAGCTTATCCTGCAAATTCGGGATCTGCGCAACGCCGCCGCAGCCGAAGAAGGCTTCTTCGATGGGATCTTCGGTGAACTTAGCTTCGCTGGCGTAGACGATGATCTTGCCGTCTTTGGTCTGGCAGTTGGAGATGGTGATGGGCATGGGCTTGATGCGGCCCTCGTTGCAGCCCCATCCGGAGCCCGGATCGTTCTTGGCGAACATCTTGTGTTCGGTCACAGTGCCCTTGCAGGTCATCAGGCTCTGGGCCACCGGGCCGCAATGGAAGAGGATGACCTTGTCCTCATCATCGCCGTAATTATTGTTCCAATCCAGCACCGCCGTTGCGCCCTCGCTGGCCAGAGACATCGCGCGCATGGTGATGGCGGAGCACATATCGATTTCGCAGGAGGCGACGATGCCGCGGTCGTTCAGCTCGGAAAGCAGCACGCACGGGCAGACGCGCAGATAGGTCTCCATCTCGTTCCAGCAGCGCAGGGCCAACGCGTCGAGATGGTATTCTTCGATATACTCATCGATAACGACCGACACCTTGGCAAGGGTCAGCGCGTTTTCAGCGGGAACGAGGGAAAAATCGGTATAGTTTTTCAGATGCTCGAGTTTGGCAAGCACGACGGCGTCGTCATCGGCCTTGGCGCGTACCTTTTCGAACAGTTCGGAAAGATCAAACGATTCCACATTGATGCCGTGCTTCTGCATGGCGATCTCGTCAAAGCGCACGGTTTTGAACGCGGTGGTTCGCGCGCCGATGCAGCCGAGGTTAAAGCGCTTCATGCCGTTGACGACGCGGCAGATGGCGGCAAAATCGCGCAGGTTTTCCTGGAATTTGTCGCTGAGAGGATGCACGACGTGGGGCTTGAGCACGGTGAAGGGCACGTTGTACTGGCAGAAGACATCGGTGACAGAGAACTTGCCGCAATAGGCGTCGCGCCTGTGCTGGAAGTCCATCTTGCCGATCTCGTCCGGATAAGCCTGCATGAGAATGGGCACGCCTGCATCCTGCAGGGCGGTGATCGCGCCGTTTTCATCGGCAAAGATGGGCATGGAGAAGATCACGCCGTCGTACTGGCCTTCGTGCTCTTTGAGCCATTTGGCGTAGAGCCTGCCCTCATCGCGCGTCTCGACGCCGCCGTAGCGGGTCAGTTCGGCGTCCATCATGATGTAATCGTAGCCGGCTCTCTCCACGGCCTTGACCATGTCCTCTCGCGCGCCGTAGATGAGCTCGCCCGGCATAAAGCCGCGGTTGCAGAAACACAGGGCAAAAGTCATCTTCTTTTTCATGGGGGTGTTCCTCCTTTTCAGATCGTCTCAAAGCAGATGATGACACTCGTTTTGATCGTTTCAAAGGGCTTAATCACAGGCAAGGTGCCGTTTTCACGCTCGGCGCTTCGGCCCATGATATAATTGTTGGTCGGCTCCAGCGCGCAGACGTAGTCTCCGCTGGCCATGGAACGCCACTGCGCGAGAATGGGCATGTTTTCGCTCCAGCGGATGCGCATTTTTGTTTGCAGCGTTTTGTTTTCGATAGCCGCCTCGTGTTCCATGGCTTCGTGGAAGAACACGCGTTCTTCTTCGCCGGGCACGGGGTTATCGAAGGTCGTTTCGCGCCCGATGCCCGTTGCGGCAAAGGGCGTGCGCGGAGAGGTGCGCCGGTTTTCGGGAAGGATCAGGCGCGCATCAGCGGAAACGAGCGGCCAGCCGAAATTGCAGTGGTACAAAAGCGCCCATTCTTCCTCTTTGAAGCCAAGGTTCGTGATTTCGTCGGACACATGCGCTTCCGCTCCCATGCAGGGGATGCGGATCGTCCGTTTCAATTCAAGAGCATGCCCGAACAGAGCGGTTTCGCGCAGGGTACCGGTGATGACGATGCTGTCCTCCTCCTCGGAAATGCCGACGTTTTCCGCCGGGATCGAGTGGATCCGGCCGTGCTGGGTCTGCCATTCGCCGCCGTCGCGATGAGGCGCGCCGGTCGTGCGCAGGCCGCAGGTGTAGAGAAGGCCGCCGGGAAACGAGTGCAGAAAACCGGTTTCATAGGGATCGATCGTTGCGGGGCTGTCGTAACCATTTTTGCTGATAAAGGTCATATTTGCGCCCTTATAGCGCGCCTGACCGATATCGAGCGCGGCATCGGGCAGGATATCCAGCTGAAGGCCTCCTGCGGTGCAGACTTCGATGATCTCCGTTCCCTTCGCCTTGCCCTGCGTTATCTGCACGCGGCGCAGCGTGTACAGCTGCTGCGGATGGCAGATATAGCCGCTTCTGAGCAGATCTTTCATTTCCTCTCCCCCTTTTTTAATCGAGCTGGTTTCGGCCACAGTTCTTCATCGGATACTATTGTACGAAAACAAAAACGAAATAAATATAGAAAAATGTATTATAAACTTTGAATTTGTCCTTATGTGTGCTACAATCGCAGTATGCAGGAGCAAAACGGAGGTGCATGCAAGTGCGATCGGTGTTCAATATAGAAGAGCTGAGGCGGCTGCTGAAGGATTTTTACGAGCTTGCGCACATCCGCATCACTGTGTTTGACAGCGAACTGAACGAGCTTGTTTCCTATCCGGAGGAGTGCGCGCCGTTTTGCAGGATCATCCGCGCCACGCAGCAAGGGCGGCTGGCATGTGCTAAATGCGACAAAGAAGCCTGTGCTGCCGCTTCCAGGCAGAGCCGGGCATATGTGTACCGCTGCCATGCTGGGCTGACGGAAGCCGTGATGCCGCTTCGCGTGGGCAATATGGCGGCCGGATATCTTCTGTTCGGGCATATTTTCTCGTATGAAAGCGAAGAGGAAGGCTGGGAGACGATAAGGCGCTGCTGCGAAGCGTATCCTGCGGACTCAGACGCGCTGCAGGAAGCGCTTGGTCAGTGCCCGCATGTTTCGCGCGAATACATTCTCTCGGCCGCGCATATTCTGCAT
This sequence comes from Clostridia bacterium, assembly GCA_017398245.1. Next base: position 10,920 of record JAFQGN010000156.1, read on the forward strand.
GCCACCGCGTCGTATCTCGTGCTTGAGCGGATGGCGACGCTGCAGGAGGACGACATCGCCGCGCGATTGGACGCGTATCTTGCCGAAAACTTCACAAGGCCGATCACGGCGCAGACGCTTTGTGATGAGCTGCAGGTCGGTCGTTCTCGGCTGTACAAGATCTCTGCACAGCTGTACGGCTGCGGAGTTTCGGAACATATCCGCTCGCTTCGCATCGAAAGAGCAAAGCTGCTGCTTGCCGAACGCCCTGAATTGAGCATTACGGAGGTTGCGTCCGCATGCGGTTTTTCCGATTATAACTACTTTATTTCGGTCTTTTCCAAGAGAATGGGCGCTTCTCCAAATGTGTACCGGCGAAAGAGACTGCGGGACGGGCAATAAGTGGATATTTGATGGCTCTATCCCCTCTTCTGTCACGCCGTTTGCTGCATTTGTGATGGGCATGGATAGCCTGACTGCAGAGGCACGGGAAACGTGTATCAGGCATTTTCGCTCGACCTGTTGTCCTCAGCCGTGCTGAGCCTGCAGAAGGTGCGAGACATGTGAGACGATCTCTTCGAGCTGAACAAGGATTATCTGGGCTATTTTACCTAAGCGCAGCTTTGGCGGACAACGTTTGTTCGCTTGCTTTTGATACATCAAAATGATAAAAGGAGGCATGGACATGAAAATTCGGAAAATAAACGAGGACACGTGGATGCTCGACGATGGCTTTGTGCGCGGTTATCTTTTGATCGGCACAGAGAAGGCGATTCTTATCGACACTTGCGCGTCTTCCAATGAGGCAAAAGCGCTCGCACAATCGGTAACGGAGCTGCCGCTGGTCCTTGTGAACACGCACGGCGACGGCGACCACGTGGCTGGAAATGGGGATTTTGAAGAGTTTTATATGAGCGAAGCCGATTATGTAAACTGCAAAGTGGCCTCGCGCTGCCCGGAAAGCAGGCTCATTCCGCTGAAGGATGCGGATGTGATCGACCCCGGTGAAAGGCTGCTGGAGATCGTCTCGATCCCGGGGCATACGTACGGCAGTGTTGCGATCCTTGACAGCAAAAACCGAGTCCTCTATTCCGGCGATTCAGTGCAGGATGGTCACATTTATATGTTCGGCGCGCACCGGCAGCCGGAAGCCTTCGCTCGTTCTCTGAAGCGGCTGATCGGTATGGAAGACCGGTTCGACTGCATTCGCCCCGCGCACGGCACGGAAGAACTGCCCGCAGGGTTTGTTCGAACCGTTGCGGAAGAATGGCAGAAGGTGCTTGCCGGCGAGTTGGAAGGCCGGAAGGAAGAGATGCACGGGCGGGCGGTGATCACATACGACGGCAGCGGATGCGGGTTCTACTGTAACGAATAAAGGTCCGAGCACTGCCAGTATTCGTTTCCCGCAGGTCAGTTTTTCCGGTTGTTGCTCGTAAAATGGTACACCCCGGGAGGAGCGGCAGCGCTCTTCCCGGGGTGTTTTAATTTCAGACCATCGTAACAGGATTGCCTTTGCGTTCGAGAGGCTTGCGCGGCGGCAGGCCGTCTTCCGTTTCGGCATAGCCAATGCTCACGGCGCCCCAGACGCGCTCGTCTTCTTCCATGCCGAAGGAGCGGAACAGGGCAAGAAGCGGCTCCGAATCGTTCAGCCATTTCAGCTGGTTGATCCAGCAGCTGCCAAGATCAAGCGCATTTGCCGCAAGCATCATGTTTTCCAGCGCGCAGGCGCAATCGGCGATGGCGTTGCCGTAGTCCTTTTTGTTCGCCGTAACGATGAGCACGGGCGCGTTGTAATGGAAAATGTATTCCTCGCCTTTGGATGCGCGGATGGAATGCGCCAAAGAGGGATACATGCCGGGCGTGACTTCCATTTGGGCAAACTCGGATTTGACGATACGGGCAAGTTCCTCCAGCACAGAAGGGTCCTTGATCACGAAAAAATGCGTTGTCTGGTTGTTTCCGCCGCTGGGGGCGTATCTGCCCGCCTCTACGATCGCATCGATTTTTTCCGTTTCTACCGGGCGCGCCTGATAATTGCGCGTGCTGCGCCGCGTTTTGATCAGCTCGAGCATTTTGTTCATTCTTTCCTCCCACAAGTGCATGCAAGTTCAGAGAATTTTTTGGGATCGAATCAGAAATAAGGCTCCTCCTACAAAGCATTATAATGTAGGACCCTCACATATGCAAGACTCTGTTGACGCTCCAAGGCCTCACAAAGCTGGAATGCGGATTGCACGATGGAAGCAACCATGCTATAATACCGATATCAGCATGCAAAGGAAGTGCGCATATGCAGCGAAAGAACTCTTCTCTTGACCTGACCCGCGGAGAGCCGATGAAACTTCTTATCCTCTTCGCTATTCCGATGCTCGTCGGTTCCGTATTTCAGCTGATGTACAATATGGTCGATTCGGCGGTGCTTGGTAGATTTGTGAGCAAAAACGCGCTCGCCGCAGTGGGCGCAACGCAGTCTACCATGTCGCTTGTCATTATGGTCGGAAACGCAGTGACCAACGGTTTTTCCATACTGATTTCGCACGCATGGGGCGCGAAGGATAAAAAGAGCCTGCACACGATAACCGGGCATGCTTTTTCTATTGCGCTGATCACCGGCGCGATTGTAGCAGTGTTGGCGATTGCATTTGCAGAGCCGGTGATGCGCATGCTGGGCACGCCGGAGGCAATTTTTCGCGATTCCGTCGTATATCTGAAGATCACGTGCGGCTTGTATATTTGCCAGCTGTTCTACAATGCATCCGCTGCGATTCTGCGCGCGATTGGCGACAGCCGAACACCCCTCTACTTCCTCATACTGTGCTCTGTGATGAATGTTGCGCTGGATCTTCTGTTCGTGCTGGCGTTCGGCATGGGCGTTGAGGGCGTGGCGCTGGCAACGATCGTCTCTCAGGCCACATCTGCCGTGCTGTGCTCCATCTACATGTGGCGAAAGTACGAAGACCTGCGCTTTACGAAGGCGGATATCATTCCTTCCGGCAAAATGATGAAGAAATTCGGTTCCATCACCTTGCCGATGGCTTTCCAGAACATGATGCTCTCCGTAGGCATGATGGCCATCACCTATGTGATCAATTCCTTTGGCGAGGACATTGTTGCGGCGCACACGGTCGGCGGCAAGGTGGAACAGCTGGTCACGGTGATCATCTCTCAGGTCGCGTTCTCCTTCTCCATCTATTCCGGTCAGAACTTTGGCGCGAAGAAATACGACCGCATCGGCCTTGGCCTGAAGCGCGCGTTCGTGCTTTTAGGAGTGCTGACGGCGATATCGATGTGCGTATTGTTCCTGTTTGGCGACAGGCTGGCGCTCATGTTTGTACAGGCGGAGGAAACGAAGACTTTGACTGCGGCGCTGCAGATGATCCGTGTGGATGCATCGTTCATGCCGATGCTCTGCCTGATCTGGCTGTTCAATTCCACGCTGCGCGGTATGGGCCACATAAAGCCAACGGTCGTTTCGAGCCTGATCGAGCTGTGCGCAAAGATCGGCCTTTCTTTCCTGCTGTCCCATTTCTTCGGCTATATCGGCATATGGTTCGCCGCGCCGATCGGCTGGGTGATCGGTCTGATCCCGAGCGCCGGATACTATTATTTCGGCCACTGGAAGCAGAAAGCGCTTGAGGCGGATGCAAAGGCTGCTGCTGCGCAGGGCGTTTGAGCAGTATAACATAAGAACAAACAGGATCCGTGTGCGATGATGCGCACGGATCCTGTATTCGTTTCTTAGAGAGCATTCCCCTATTGCGCTCTTTCTATGCGGGAATAGTACAATACGCCTCCAAGGACGAGCGCGCCGCCGAGGACCTGCATCAGAACCGGCATTTCCCCAAAGAGGAAGGCCGCCAGAACCGATGCGGCGACGGGTTCGCACAGCTTGGATGCCGAGATGAACGAAGGAGAAAAGTACTTCAGGCACCAGCTGAAGATGCTGTGGCCGAGGATCGTCGAAAACACGGCCAGCAAAAGCCCGACGACTACTGCACTTGAGCCGTAGCCGAGCAGGTTTTGCCCCTGTACAAGGGATATGAGCACCAGAACCGCCGCGCATGCGGAATACACGACATATGTATATGCAGTGGTGGAAAGGTCGCTGCGCACGGCCTTGCCGATCAGCACATAGACCGCGACGGCAACTGCGGCGAGCAGAGCGAGGAGATCGCCATAGAGATGCATGCCCTGCGCTTTGGAATCGGCAAGGGTGATAAGCACGCTGCCGAGGAGAGTGATCGCGATCGCGCCGATGGCCTTGGCGGGCAGCCTGCCCTTCATAAACAGCACGTAGCCGAGAGATACCCAGATGACCTCTGTGCAGACGATGGTCGTGGAACTGACGACAGAGGTATGCTGCAGGGATTCAAACCATGTCCAGAAATGCAGCGCGAGAAAAACGCCGCTGAGGATGCTCATGGCGAGATTGCGCTTGCTGATGATTTTGAGTTCCTTTCGTGGTTCTCTCTTGCCCAGAGCCGCGGGCGTCATCAGCAATACTGTCCAAAGGAGGCGGAAGGCCGCCGTGACCGCAGAGGGAGCGGTGGAAAATTTGACAAAGATGGACGAAAGCGAAATGCCCAGTACGCCGACAATGATCATGATCATCGGGTGTTTTTCCAGAAATTTCATAGCCGATACTTCCTTGATGTTTTTTACAGGAACACTATACCATAAATCGTGCGTGCGGCCAAGGTTATGGTGCGGCGGTTTCAGCTACAAGAGCATTGAAATTGACCTTTACACTTCGGACAATGGCGTTTACAGAAAAGAGCCGCTCTGCGAGCGGCTCTTCTGAATCAGAATGTAGTGTTAGGAAGGTCATTCGTTGAGCATGGCGATGATGCCCTCAAGCTGTTCCTTAGTCATAGCGCCGAAACTCAGGAGCGCGCCGAGGGGCATTTCAAACATCATGTTTTGCATCATTTCCTTGGTGCCCTCTCCCATGGCGGATATATCGGTATCGCCTACGGGCTTGTGGGCGGCCATCATCTGCTGGAAGAGAGCTGCGCCCTTGGGCAGGCGCATAATTTCGCCGATGGTGCTGGTCATGGTGATGTGCACGGGCAGCGTGAGGGTGCCCTCCACCTGCACGCAGATGCTCTGCGCGGGCGTGCGGCTGCACTCGCCCACTTCAATGATGAATTCGCCGCTTTCCACGAACCAGTCGTTACACTTGGGCTCGTAATAAGCGAAGCTGCGCTTATCGAGTGCGAAGGCAACTTTCTTCGTTTCGCCAGGGGCGAGTTCCACCTTTTCGAAGCCCTTGAGCTCGCGAACGGGACGGCGCACGGTGCTTTCTACATCGCGCACATAGAGCTGCACGGCGGTTTTACCTGCTCGGGAGCCGGTGTTGGTCACGCTGCAGGTCACGGTCATGTATTCCGTGTCTTTCATAGCGGTTTTATCGGCCTGCAGGCCGGAGATGGCGAAACTGGTATAGCTCAGGCCGTAGCCGAACGGGAACTGTACGTCCATTTCCTTTTTATCGTAGTAGCGGTAGCCGATAAAGACGCCCTCGTTATATTCCACGATGCCGTTTTCGCCCGGGAAATTCAGATAGGACGGGTTATCGGAAAGTTTCTTGGGCCAGCTTTCCGCAAGGTGGCCGCTGGGGTTCTTTTTGCCGTAGAGCAGGTCCACCGCCGCTGCGCCGATCTGTTCGCCGCCAAGATGCACCAGAAGCAGCGCGGCGACTTCGTCTACCCACGGCACTTCCATGGAAGAGCCGCCATGCAGCACGACGACCGTGTTCGGGTTCGCCTTTGCGACGGCGCTGATGAGCGCGTTCTGCCCGGCGGGCATGCGCATATCCTTGCGGTCGGCGCCTTCGGTCTCGAAGGAATCCGGAAGGCCGGCAAAGATGACGGCGACCTGCGCATCCTTTGCGGCCTGGGCGGCTTCGGCGATCAGGGCCGCGTCGGGTTCGATCTGGCGGGCATGATAGCCCTGCACGAAGCGCACGTTCAGACCTTCGGCCGCTTCCAGCGCGCCGACCGGATGCGGAACGTTGATAAAGCTCGACCCGGCGCCCTGATAGCGCGGTTTGAGGGCGAAATCGCCGATGAAGACGACGTTCGCCTTCTCATCTAGCGGAAGCACGCCATTGTTTTTGAGCAGGACTGCGCATTCAGCGGCCAGCTCTCGGCTCAGCGCACGGCACTCGTCGCGGTCGATCGTGGCGTTCTTATCATGCAACTGCTCATAGTCGCACACAAATTTCAGGATATTTAGCGCAGCCTTGTCGAGATCCTCCTCGGCAAGCGTCCCCTCCTGCACGGCCTTGATCAGATCTTCGCCCAGAGAATTCGGATTGCCGGGCATTTCCAGATCGAGACCTGCAGCAGTGCACAAGGGCTTTTCCTTGATCGCGCCCCAGTCGGTAACAACGAAGCCTTCGAAGCCCCATTTATCGCGCAGGATGTCGGTAAGAAGTGTTTTGTTCTTGGCGCAGAAATCGCCGTTTAGGGCATTATAGGCGCACATGACGCTGCGCGTGCCGCCCTTTTTAACGGCGGCTTCAAAAGCAGGCAGATAGATCTCGTGCAGAGTGCGCTCATCCACCTTGGATTCGCCGCTCATGCGCCTGGTTTCCTGGTTATTAGCCGCAAAATGCTTTGCGCAGGCGGCCACGCCCTTGCTCTGCAGACTACTGATGTAGGCTGCGGCCAGTTCGCCCGCGAGGTACGGGTCTTCGGAAAAGTATTCGAAATTTCTGCCGCACAGCGGGCTGCGCTTCATATTCAGGCCCGGGCCGAGGAGCATGGCGATATCCTCCGCCTGGCATTCCTGACCGAGCGCCTCGCCAAGGCGCTGAAGAACGTTGCGGTCAAAGGAGGAAGCCAGAGCCGAAGCCGTGGGATAACAGACCGTTTCGATACTTTCACGGAAGCCGAGGTGGTCCCCCTCGCTGATCTGTTTGCGCAGGCCGTGCGGGCCGTCGCACATCATTGCGCTGGGAACGCCGAGCCTATCGATCGCCTTGGTACGCCAGAAATCTCTGCCGGAACACAGAGCGGCTTTCTCCTCCAGAGTCATTTGCGCAAGAATCGTTTTCGGATCCATACTATGCCCCTTTCTTTTGTCGCGTTGGTAGTTCTAAATGCGTTTTTGTCCGCGCAGGTCGTGGTCTTAATGCTATTATACCAAATTCTTAACCACAGCAACAGTATGGACAGGAAATTTTCGTGGAAGAAATGTATTGCTGCCATAAGAAGCATTCGCAAAGGTCTTTCCCTTGTTTTTTCTAAGCCCATATGCTACGATGACAAAAACGTGCCGTGCCGCTCCTTAAAGGATGCGCCGATGCGGCATGCGTTTTTTAGCGCATCAAAAACAAGGGGATGAAAAACAAATGAAAATGCTGATCCGTTTGGGGAAAGAGGCGATCCGGTACAAAAAGTTGTATGTGATCGCCATCATCTCCACGCTTTGCCTCACAGGCGTGAACCTAGCCGCGCCGCGCGTGCTCTCTGCGATGACAGGTCTGGTGGAGCGTGGCATCGATGAAACGATGCTCGCATCTGTCGGTTATCTGACGGCCGCGCTGATTGCGCTGTATCTTCTGCGCGTGCTGTTCCGCTTTCTGAGCAATTATCTTGCGCATCAGGCGGCGTGGTATCTGGTGGGAGATCTGCGAACGAAATTGTACGACAAAATCGAGCGGCAGGATCTCGGATTTTTCCACGATAAGCAGACCGGAGATCTGATGAGCCGCGTCATCAACGATACGCGCGATTTTGAACTGCTGTACGCGCATATCATTCCGGAAATGATCACGAACAGCATTACCTTTGCGGGCGTTCTGGCTGTTCTGCTCACGATCAACTGGAAGCTGGCGCTGGTCACCTGCTTCCCCATCCCGCTGATCCTCGTCTCCGGCGTCGTCTTTGCAAAAAAGATCAGTCCGTTCTTCCGTATTTCCACCAAGAAGATGGGCGAGCTCAACGGCAAGCTGCAGGATAATTTCTCCGGCGTGCACGAGATCCAGTCCTTCGGGCAGGAGAGATACGAAACCGAGCGCGTGGACGAAAAGAATTTTGACCATGTGCGCGCGATGCTGCATGCGCTTAAGATCAGCGCCGTGTTCCACCCTTCGGTCGAGTTTCTCTCTTCTATCGGACAGATCCTCGTGGTAGGCGTGGGCGGTCTGCTTGCGTATAAAGAAGGGCTGAACGTTGAAAGCATCGTGGCGTTCATGCTGTATCTGAGCCTGTTCTATGCGCCGATCTCAGGCCTTGCCAATCTTCTGGAAAGCATGCAATCTTCCATGGCAGGCGCGGAACGCGTATTGACGATCATGGACACGCCTTCCAAGATCCAGAACCGTCCCGGCGCTAAGGAGCTGGAGAACGTTCAGGGCTCCATCACCTTCGAAGATGTGAAGTTTTCTTACATTCCGGGAGAACCTGTGCTGGACGGCATCTCTTTTGACTGTAAGCCCGGCATGATGGTCGCCCTCGTCGGCCCGACAGGCGTTGGAAAAACGACATTGACCCAGCTCATCTCGCGCTTTTACGAGCCACAGTCCGGCCGCATTCTGGTCGACGGCAA
>JAFQGN010000157.1 GCA_017398245.1 Clostridia bacterium
GCCGTTCGGGTCGCCATTGCCCACGCCGATGATCCGGCCAGCCTCCACATGGAATGTGACGAGCCTGTCCACTCCGCGCCCGGGCGAGGGAACGCCGTTTTCGTCCATCAGGCGGACGTTCACGATGGAGGAATCGTAATCCTTTTCCTCCGCCGCATCGACGACCTCTATTTTCGCAGGCGCGCCCGCCGTGCGTACTTCGTCGGCGATGACTCGGCCTTCGTACACAGCCTCTGCGCGCAGAACGCCGGGCTCGTACGGAATGTGCATCTCGGCGCGCCTGTCCTCCACTGCGACCGTTCTCATGAGCTTTCCGTTCAGGAAGAAGCGGACTTCCCCGCAGTTGGTCATCGCGCACACGCGCACATCCTCGCCCGCCACCCAGTTCCAATACGGCAGCAGATGCAGCATGGGCCTATCTTCGGGCTCGTAATAGGATTTGAGCATATGGAATGTGTTCTTTTCAAAGCCGCAGCTGTCGTACAGGCCCCAATGAGAATAGACGCTCGGCCACTCAAAGGGCTGCGGCTCGCCACGGTAATCGAACCCGCCCCAAACGAACAGGCCCACCAGATGCGGCGCGGCCTCCACCGCCTTTACGGTGTCCTGCAGCGTCTGGCCGAAGTAGGAGGTAGTAAGGCCATAGCTGTTGTAGACCTGCGCTTCGCTGTCGTCCGCATAGATATCGCGCGTAGCGTAGAGCGGGCCGTTTTCCGTTGCGAGCATCGGGTGCCCCGGACGGCGCTCGGCGTATTTCATATAATCGCCCAAGCAATAGTTGATGCCGGCCACGTCCAGCACATCGCTGGCGTTTTCGCGCATGAGCACGCCTCCGTTCATCGCCGCAGTGACCGGGCGCGTATCGTCCAGCGCTTTCACGCGTCGGGTCATCTTCGCAGCCATGCGTCGGCCGCGGATCTCGCCCTGCCAGTGCTCTTCGTTGAACAGGCTGTACAGGAACACGCTGGGATGGTTGCGCGAGAGCAGAACGAGCTCGTCCAGCTGCTTGAGCACCTCTTCCGAAGAGCGGAAGTGCCTGTTTTCGGCCATGACCATCAGGCCGATCTCATCGCACACCTCCAGCTGATAGGCCGAGGGCGGGTTGTGCGCGCAGCGGATGGCGTTGCAGCCCATTTCCTTGAGCTTTTTCATGCGCATGCGGATGAGCGATTTCGTGACCGCGATGCCCACGCCCACATGGTCCTGGTGGCAGCAGATGCCGTTCACGCGCGTCTTTTTGCCGTTGATATACATGCCATGGTCGGTCCATTCGATATTTCTGCAGCCAAAGCGCAGATTTTCTGCGCCGATGACCTCTCCTCCAACCAGCAGTTCGACCTTCGCGCTGTACAGATACGGCTCGTCCGGCGACCACATCTGCGCATTTTCCAGCGCGATCTGCATGCCGCAGGCCGTCTCCCCATAGGCTGCAGCCGCAGCGGATGCTTCCGCACAGCCCACGGGCTCGCCCTGCGCATCGAACAGCTGCGCGCGCACGGTAACGGGAACGCTCTCTCCCGCCGCGTTTTCGATGCCGGCCGTAACGTCGACCGTCCATTTGCCCTCGTTCAGAACAGGCTTCACGAACGTCTTCATGCGGCCAAAGTGCACGGCGGGGCGGATCTGCACGGTGACGGGGCGATAGATGCCCGCGCCCTCGTACCACCAGCCCTCCCAGCGACGGTTGTCGACCGAAACGACGATCATATTCTTCTGCCCGGCGAGCACATAATCGGAAATATCCAGCGCAAAGCCGGTATAGCCGGTCTCATTTCGGGCGGCCAGAACGCCGTTGACATAGACCACGCTCTCGCCCATCACGCCCTCAAAATCGAGCAGAACGGAGGCGTCCTCGGCATATTCGGGCAGTTCAAATTCGTTATAGTACCAGCCCTCGTCGCGCGGCTTGAAGCCCAGCGAGGGGATATATTCCGGCGAGGCGGGCTGCTCGGTGTTCCAATCGTGCGGAACGGTCACGTCCTGCCAGTCGTTCTGGTGCAGAAAAACCTCCATCCGGGCCACTTCGTGCCCGGCCTTGGTCATATCGTAGCACACGCCGTGGTCCACGCGCTCCCAGCGCTTGGGTTCTCCGTGTATAAACTTCCAGCCCGTTTCCAGGCGCAGGATCTTCGTTTCCTTTTGCTGCATGGTACGCCCTCCCTGGTGTCGGATATTGTCTCGTTTTGCGGACAAAAATGCCCATGTTCATCGTACTGAACCGCAGTTGCCTTTTCCCGCCAAAAAGATGCGGCTTCTGCGCGGAAACGACCAATGTATCCCGTCACGCTTTTTTCATCATTCAGCCGGCAGAAAAGGCCCACCCTTATTGTACGGGATATACCGGCCCGGCGCAAGCAAAAACAGACCCCTCCGCAGCGGTTTTCCGGCTCCGCTCGCTTTTTGGCACGCCGCATCCTTTTCAAAAAAACAAAACCCCACGCTCCGTACAAAGCATGAGGTTTGCTGGCGCACCCAAAGGGATTCGAACCCCTGGCCTGTCGCTTAGGAGGCGACCGCTCTATCCAGCTGAGCTATGGGTGCACACGCTGTTCAATTTGCCTGATAATTATACCAGTCTTTGCGGGGCGTGTCAACATCTGCCCGTTTATTTTACGCGCAGCCGCCGCCAAAAGGCATTTGACAGATACGCCTGTGTCTGCTAATATATGATATGTATCCGGCGCGCGGCCTTGGCTGCGCAGTTCATAAAGGAGCCGAGAAGCAAATGGGCCAACACGGCATCAAAGACGAACCTCCCACCGTTCCGAGATGTCCTAAAATGGTTGAATAATCGCACAGTCACATTCCGCCCTTCGGGCAGAGTGCGGCTGTGTTTTGCATATTTTCGGCCGGAAATGACGCCGGTACAATAACGCAACAGGAGGAATTTCCTTGGGTACTGATCCCCTTATATGGCAGCTTGTCCTTCAGGTGGTCCTCATCGCTCTCAACGCCGTCTTCGCCTGCGCTGAGATCGCCATCCTTTCCATCAACGAACAGAAACTGGAGAAAATGGCCGAAGAAGGCAACAAGAAGGCCGCAAAGCTTGCGCGCCTGACCAGCCAGCCGGCCCGTTTTCTGGCTACGATACAGGTCTCTATCACGCTGGCCGGCTTCCTGGGCAGCGCGTTCGCGGCAGACAACTTTGCCGAGCGGCTGGTGAACTGGCTGGTCGGTATCGGCTGTCCTGTGCCGCTGAGCCTGCTGAACACGGTCTCGGTCGTGCTCATCACGCTCATCCTTTCCTATTTCACCCTCGTCTTTGGCGAGCTCGTGCCCAAGCGCGTAGCCATGCGCAAGTCTGAACAGATCGCGCTGGGCATCAGCGGGCTGGTCAGCGGCATATCCGTCGTGTTCAAGCCCATCGTGTCTCTGCTCACCGTGTCCACAAACGCCGTGCTGCGCCTGATGCATATCGATCCGGACGCGCAGGACGAGACCGTGACCGAAGAGGAGATCCGCATGATGGTGGACGCGGGCGAGGAAAACGGCGCGATCGACGCGGAGGAAAAGGAGATCATCCAGAACGTGTTCGCCTTTGACGACCTGACCGCCGGCGAAATTGCCACTCACCGCACCGACGTCTCCATTCTGTGGACGGAAGAGAGCATGGAAGAGTGGGAAAAGATCATTCACGATAAGCGCCACACCATGTACCCCGTCTGTGGAGAGACCGCCGACGACGTACTGGGCCTACTCAACGCGAAGGATTATTTCCGTCTGGCCGACAAGAGCCGCGAAAACGTGCTCGCGCTCATCCGCCCGGCCTATTTCGTGCCCGAGGGCGTGAAGGCCGACGTGCTCTTCCGCAATATGCGCAAAAACCGCAGCCGCATCGCCATCGTGCTGGACGAGTTCGGCGGCATGCAGGGCGTCATCACCCTCAACGACCTGCTCGAGCAGCTGGTCGGCGATCTGGAGGACGGCGACGAACCCGTGCAGGCGGCAGAGATCGAAAAGCTCAGCGAGAACACCTGGCGCATCAGCGGCTCGGCCGAGCTGGACGAAGAGGCCGAACAGCTGGAGATCGAGC
>JAFQGN010000158.1 GCA_017398245.1 Clostridia bacterium
ACCTGTCCTCTCAGAACAGACACACGCCGACAATATTCGAAATCGCGCCCTGCAAAACATGCCTTTGCCGTCCGATACCGGAACCCTATCCGCACGCCCTCCCCTGCGCGCCGATCCTCGGCAGCCGCACGATCACCTCCACCGCTTCCTCCGTCTCCACCACGCGGCTGACCGCCGCAACGCCCGCGCCGTTGAGCTTTTTCACCGCAGCCAGAACGGCGTTGATATACAGCCTCTCATCGCTGATCTTCATCCGCGGCTTCTTTTTCTGCCCCTCGATCATCCTGTCCACCAGCTTTTCCAGCGCGCGTACGCTCAGCGGCCCGGCCACGGCCTGCTGCAGCGCCTTTACCCGGTCTCCATGCGCGTTCAGCCGCAAAAGCTCGCGCGCGTGGCGTTCGCTCAGCCCGTTTTCGCGGATTGCGCAGCGCACGTCCTCCTCCAGCTGCATCAGGCGCATCTTGTTGGAGATCGCCGGCACGCTCTTGCCCAGCCTGCGCGAAAGCTCCTCCTGGTTCAGCCCGTGTTCGCGCACGAGCCTGCGGTACGCCTCCGCCTCTTCGAAAAAATGCAGCTGCTCGCGCTCCAGGTTCTCCGCCAGCGCGATCAGCGCGGCCTCCAGGTCAAACGCCGGCGTCACGATCGCGTCCGCGTGCGTCCGCCCCAGCTTTTTCAGCGCGCGCAAACGCCTCTCCCCCGCGATCAGCTCGTACCCTCCGCCCGCCGTGCGCCGCACGACCAGCGGCGAAAGCAGCCCGTACCGGCGGATGGACTCGGCCAGCTCCGCAATTCCGCTTTCGTCAAACCTGTTTCGCGGCTGAAACGGCCCGGGCGCAACGGCCGAAAGATCCAGCCACGTCAGACTGCGCCCCTCCTCCGCCCTGCGTTTCTCCGCGCCCGCCCATACCGGCATATCCATCCGCCCCTTCCCTCTCAAAAATACCTTTCTGCGGGGAAGTATATTCCGCCCCCGCAGCCCGCTTTCCCTGCCGACATTCATATCGCCTTTCGCCCCTGCCCTGTGACAAAATGAAAATACCGTACAGGAACACATGTTCCTGTACGGTACCGCCTTATCGTTTGAGCAGATATACACGCGAATCCAGCCCCTCATGGCTCTGCGCGAGCACCTCGTACTCAGAAAATCCCGTCAGCTGCAAAACCGCGCGCATGGCTTCCGTCTGCGGATAGCTGTCGTGGATATAGAGCACAATTTCGTCCTCTCCGGCCAGAACCTCGTTCTCCTGCAAAAGCTCCAGCTCTCCTTTATTCACGATCAGCACGCTCTCATACCGCGCAAAATGCGGCATTTCGCGAAAAAACGCCGCGCCGCTGCCGGTGAAGAACACGCATTTTTTGCCCGCATGCTCCTGCACAAAGGCCGTCGCCTCGTCCGTGCCCGGGTACAGATACATCGGTTCGCAGCTGATCAGCCCTGAAAGCGCGATGCACCCGCAAAGCGCCGTGCACGCCGCATTTTTCCACGGCAAACGCTTCGCCGCCTGCCATATACACCATGCCGCCCCGATAGTAACCAGCGGCACGGCGCAGGCCATGTACCGCAAATCTTCGTACGGCGCGATCACGAACACCACGCAAAGATACAGCGCAGCCGGTACAAGCACTATACAAAGCGGCGCGCCCGCCGCCTTTTCTCTGCGCCCTGCCAGCGCAAAACCCGCGCCAAGCGCCGCCAGCGCGACGGGGACCCATGCAGGCGTTCCGAACAAATGATCCGTAAAAATATCCAGCCCGGAAACGAGCCTTTGCACGCTCCCGCCGCCAAGGCTTTCCACCGCCTGCGCGCTGCGGTTGGACAACAGCAGATGCACCGGCGAAAACGGCCACGCCGCAAGGCTCAGCCCCACGCCGCCGGCCATCCGCCCGATATACCCCCACACGCGCCCGGGGCATTTTTCCCTCAGCATGCATGCAAAGCACACCGCCGCGCACATGATCGCCCAAATGGCGAAATAATAATGCGTCATGAACCCCAGCGCGCAGGTCAGGGCGATATACCAGCCCGTCCTGCGGTCAAATTTCCAACCGTTCTGCCAAAGGGCCAAGTGCGCATCCAGCGCGCACAGCACAAAAAAGCACAGGCACATGTACATGCGCATATACACCGCAAGGCTCAGCCCCGCCGGGCTCAGCGCAAAAAACAGCGCCGCCCCTGCGCCCAGCGCAAAGGAGCCGAACCGCTTTTCGCCAATGCGCATCAGCATGTGGCAGCACAGACACAAAAACAGCGCGTTGACCCCAAACGCCGGCCACAGCGATATCTCCCGCCCGCCGCACGCCCCATACAGCGCATACGCCGCGCGCACGAACAGATAATACACCGGAGGATGCGTATCCAGTATCTGGTTCAGATACACATCCTTTACCGAAAATCCGTCCGCCAGCAGATATTCCTCAAATTCCGCGCCGCTCTTCCAGATCGGCTCGCTCGTCTCGCGATAGGCCACGTACTTGTCCCGTATAGAAAAACCCGAAAGCCCGTTTTTTGCAATATCGCGCAATATTCCCCCGATATTTCCCGCCATTTCGCCCATGGAATCGCCAAGGATCGTATCGCGGATAAACGCGCCCCGCCCGTATCTGCTGTCGTCATAGGCGGTGATGTATCCGCCCTGCGAACCATTCGCCAGCCCCAGCGTTGCGATCTCGTCGATATGCCATCCGTCCTTCTGGAACATAGCCGCGATCGCCGCCGCCAGCGCGATGCACAGCACCAGCGCGCGAACGATCCCCTTTGCCGCCGCCCTCACAGCGCAAAGTGGATGAAGCGCAGCACTTCCATCCAGTCGTCCGCCTCAAAGCGCACGGTCTTCTCGTCCATCTGCACCGCACCCGGGTAGAACGATGCGGAATACGCCTCAAAATGCTTGATATAGCTGATATCCATGCAAAAATGCTCCGGCATGGGGAACAGACAGGCGCGCGTATCCTTATCCAGCGCGCGTTCGACCGCCCCGTAGATCATCTTTACCGCCGTCTTCGGGTGCACGCTCATCGCGCCGCTGCCCGTGCCCTCGTTCACCGCTGCGGTCTCCACATCCGGGCAATGCGCCTGCATCCAGTCGCACACGCCCTTGTCGCCCGTTAGCGCCAATACCGGCACGCCCAGATAGCTCGCCGTCAGGCTGTTGATCATCGCCTCCGGGCAGATCTCGCCGTTGAGCGTCACTTTATAGGCTCTCGTCGTCATCGTGTGCGCCAGCGGATTGGTGTTCATGCCCGCCGCGCTGTGGTATCCGGTCAGAATCACGCCGTCATAGCTCTCGTCCAGCCCGAACATCATGCAAAACGGGTGCTTTGCCCAGCCGCGGAACAGCCGCACTCCCTCGGTCAGCTCATCTGCAAGAATATTGCGCGCGCTGTCGTGTGCGTCCTTCACGGTGATCTGCGCCTGCGGGTCGTGCGCCAGCGCAGCCTCGCAAGCGGCAGAAACTTCCCTCGTCATCTGCCTGCGGAACGCCTCGTACCCTTCTTTTCCGTATTCCGTCTCGCTCCAGTTCACGATCCCGGCCGTTCCTTCAATATCCGCGCTGATAAACAGCTTCATCTATCTGCACCTCTTTCGAAAAAAGCTCGTTTCGTCCGTATTATTGTAGCACACGGCGCGCGATTGTGGAATAACCAATCGACCGACCACATTTTGCATCCGTGTGTTTACATTTTGTTCATACCCAACCGGCCGCGTTATTGGTATACTGGTATCAACGCTTTATACTTCATTTATCATATAGGAGGACAGAAAATGAAAACGATGCTCCGCGCCCTCGCCGCGCTCATCCTGTGCCTATCTCTGATCGCCCCCTGCGCCCTTGCGCAGACAACCGATCCGAGCCCCGCCGTCTACGTCGCCCAGGCCACGGCCAACAGCGTCGTCGGCGTCACCTCCAGCCGCGAAACTTGGTCTGCCCAGAGCGGGACCGCCGTCACCCCGGTGTCCACCGGCTCCGGCGTCGTCATCAAGGACGGCGGTTATATCCTCACCAATTACCACGTCATCGAAGAATGCAATATGTTCGAAGTGCTTCTGCCCAGCGGCGAATACATCGAGGCTGCGCTCGTCGGTTCCGACAGCACGCTCGATATCGCCGTGCTCAAGGCCGAAAGCGAAGAGCTCGTCACCTGCGAAATCGGCTCTGTTGCCGATCTGCTCGTCGGCTCCACCGTCGTCGCCATCGGCAACCCCGGCGGCGATACCCTTGCCAACACCGTCACCCAGGGCATCGTCTCCGCTCTTGAGC
>JAFQGN010000159.1 GCA_017398245.1 Clostridia bacterium
CATGTTCGGGTGTGTCTGTTTTGGTTTATGCATTGCGCGGCAGAGAACCCATGATCTCTCTGGCTTCGTTTGGCGTTGCAGGCTCAAGCCCGATCGCACGGATGAGCTGCACGAGCCGTTCGACGACCTCGTAATTATAGCGCGCCCTGCAGCCGTCCGAGAGATAGTCGCTGTCCTCAAAGCCGATGCGCACGATGCTCGCGCCCATGGCGATCGCTGCGGCGAGGAATTCCCAATTCTCGCGGCCGTAGTGCGTCACGCCCCATTTTGCAGCGGCGGGCACAGCAGAACGGAACGCCTGCAGACAGGTGATATCCGCCTGCATTCCGCCTTTATGGCCAAAGACAAGGTTGTAGAAGATCGGCCTGCGATAGGGCTGCTTCTGCGCGCTGCGCTCGACATTGTAGATCATGCCGATATCGAAGACCTCGACCTCGGGGATGATGCCGCGCTTGTACGATTCCTGCGCGCAATAGTCGATATCGGCATCGGTATTGATATAAACTCCTCCGTTGAGATTGGTGCTGCCGCCGTTGAGCGAGGAGCTTTCCACGCGCCAATACTGCAGCGGATGGCAGCGCTGCTCGATGGTCATATCGGATACGCCGCCGGTGGACGCCTGTACGACCACATCGGTTCGCCTGAGGATCTCCTCAAATGTGGCGATGAATTCGGTGGTATCGGGCGTAAGGGAACCGTCGGGCAGGCGGCAGTGGAGGTGGCACATAGCCGCGCCCTTTTCCACGCATTTAGCTACATCTTCTGCCAGCGCGAACCTGTCCACAGGGGCTCCGGAACGCACGGGAGCAAGGGAAATGATCACTTTTCTGGGCATAGTATCGCTTCTTTCCACTTATACTTTTTCAGGCCAGCAGTTCAACGATCGTGCGCAGAGTATCGGTGCTGCCCACGTTTCCGGGGAAAATGATATAGGAAAGGCCCGGGAAAAGGCTCTCTTCGCCCGTTTGCCAAACCGGGACGCCCGGCTGGGCCTGCCCGAGAACGCGGGCTCGCTTTACCCGCAGCGCTTTTGTGCCGATATCGCTGGAGGTGATCCCGCCTTTTGCAATGAGGAAGCGCGGGCGCACGTTCAGCGAAGACACGATATTGGTCACAGCATCGGAAATGCGAACGGAGATGGCCAGCATTTCTTCCGCAGATGCATTCTGCGGCGCGACGAGCGTTCTTGTGGTATAAACGACGGCCGTTTTCCCGGAGCATATCGCATTTTCAGCAAGCGCGGCCACACGTCGCGTTTCGCTCTCGAGACCGCCGGGGATATCCCAGCTGCCGACGTTGAATTCGATAAATTCCAGCGGCGTTTCGCTTTCGCGCAGGCATTCCAGCTGAGCAGTCGTCTTTTTCACATGCGAGCCGACGATGACGAGTCCGCCGTGTTCGCGCGGGCCGCTCTCCATTTCGGAGCGCGAGAGCAGCGGCCGATCCTCTACGGCTCCGAAGACCTTCGGAACAGCGGCTGCGCTACGGAACAGATAGCGCTTTCCTCTCTTCATCAGGCGCATCAGCACAACAGCCATGGCCTGAACGTCGACTTCATCGATCGCGTCGACTACGATATAGCGAAAGCCCTCGGCTGCGGCAAGCTTTTCTTCGATCGCACTCAATTTAAGGCTGCGCAGCTGCGAAAGCGTAACGGTAAGCACCTGCTCCGCGTGAACAAGGCCGCCGGATTTTTCTTCGATGTATTCCGGCAGGCGCGAATGATTGTAGCCGAAGGTTTTATCCTTGGCAAATTCCGTCTGCGCAGCAGGGACGAGCTCGTCTCCTTCGCGAACATAATGCACGCCGTCTATCGTAAAGCGACCGCCTTCCCGAAAGAACGGGCAGAGGATCTCGCCGTCAAAGCGAAGATCCTTGTCCTCTTCAATGATTTCGCGAAGCGTTTGCGTTTCCAGCGGGAAATGCCCGCGCAAGGTGGAATCTCCGCGGGATATGAGCATGATCTCCTTGCCGGCTGCTTTGGCCGCCTGCACAGCGTTCTTCGCAATTTCGCGATACACTGCCTTCGTCCTTTCCGCCGAAAAGCTGCGGGAATTGGCCAGGACGAAGAACAGCTTTTTCTCCTCGCTGAGCATTTCGGAAATCGTATCGACGTCCCACGAAGTGACTACGTCGATATCGTGCACCGTCTGTACGCCGGTCGGGTCGTCGTCCAGAACGATGACGCTTTTATCGAACGAGGCGTATTCCTCTTCAAAGAATTGCTTGATGATATCTTCCGCAATCGAAGTTGTCCAGAGCTGTTTGCAGCGCGCGAATGCTTCTTCGGCGTTCAGGCGTTTCAGATTTTCCTGCATGCTTCCTCTCTCCTTTACAGATCGCGCCAGGCCAGCGGCAGCCAGATCATCATTTCGCCAAAGGCGCGATTGTCCCACGCATAATACGGGATCAGGCGCACGGGGACGGGAACGAGCTTTTCTTCGCCAAGCGTTCGGTAGAGCGCATTGCGTTCCGCTTCATCCCTCTGCAGGCAAAGCAAAGTCGTTTCCCATGCGGGAATGCAGCGGCCCTCGATATCGATCTGCGTTCTCGTGAACTGCGGATGCAGCGGAAGGAGCAGATCCTCAAGACTTGCCACTTCGGGCGCGTCCATTCCTTCTACGCAATAGACCATCGGGCCGACTTCCACGCACGCCTGGTTACAGTCCTCTTCGATGAGGCCGTGGCCCACGGTCAGCCTCGGCTGCATGTGCATTTCCAGCGTGCAGGAGAAGCCGACGGGCTGTTTGACAAGGATCTCATGATATGTTCCGGGCTGTACAGAGATTGTTTCGCTGTTGATCTTGATCTGCGCACCGATTGCCCACGCCGGGATGCGAAGGCGCAAGGAAAAAGGCTTTTCGTTGCTTTCGCTCAGGCTGAATTCGATCCGACCGTTCCAAGGATATTCCGTTTTCTGCTCGAGAGTAAACTCGGCGCCGTTTTCCAGACAGAAATGCGCTCTGTTTTCGCCGTACAGGCCCGTCCATACGCCGTCGCGGTCGACCGCATAGGCATATTCCGACGTTTGCGCAATGGTGCGCGCAAGGTTCGGCGGGCAGCAATAGCTAAGGATATATTCCGAGCGCGTCTGGCCCCAGATCAGCTCGTAAGAAAGCTCTTTCGCGCGCCGGAGCATGTTTTCATAGAAGAACTTTTTGCCGTCCATGCTTACGCCGGCAAGGTTCACGTTGAGCATCATGCGCTCAAGCATGTCCATGTATTCCGCCTTGGGGTCCATCAGGAACATCCGCCATGCCCAGAACACACCGCCAAGGGAAGCGCATGTTTCGTTATAAGCCGTAACGTTGGGCAGCTGGTATTCGTAGCCGTAGGCCTGGTGCACCAGCTGGTGGTGGAAGAAATTGCCATAGGGGGACGCGCCGTTGTACAGCGCGCCGCAGCCGCCGGTAATGTACATTTTCTGCGTGACGAGATGCTTCCAAACGGATTCGAGCACCATGCGGTAGTCTTCGTCACCCTCTTCTAAATACAGATCGGTCACGCCTGCATAGAGATAATTCGCGCGCACGGCATGGCCGACGATCTTTCTGTGCTGCTTGAGAGGGAGCCTGTCCTGATTGTCGTCCAGACCGTTCTGCACCGAATCGCGCAGCTGAACGGAAAGGCGCGCAAGATCGAGGTATTCCTTCTTGCCCGTGGTGCGGTAGAGCTCGATCAGACCCATATAATGCGAGGGACACACGGCTGTTTTCACTTCTCCTGTGCGCGCAGCTTCTTCATATAAGGTCTTGAGATAGCCCGCCGCCTTTTCGGCCACGTTCAGGAAGCTGTCCTTTCCGGTCAGGCGGTAATAGAGGCATGCAGAGGTGAACATATGCCCCATGTTGTATACTTCAAAATCGTTGATATCGCCCTGCCGTACAAGGCCGAGGCCCTGTTTTTCGCCGATGATCTGCTTAGTGGACAGGTAACCGTCGGGCAGCTGTGCGCGGGAAAACAGAGCGATATACTCCTCAAGCTGATCCAGAAGGGGCTGGTTTCCATTGCGCACGGCGGTATAGACGGCCGATTCGAACCATTTATAAAAATCGCCGTCGCCGAACACTGTGCCGCTGAATGCGCCTTCGGCCTCGCCTGCGGCAATGCGGAAGTTTTCAACAACGTGACTGATCTCTTTATCTTCAAACATGCGCTGCAGATGCGGGACAGTAACTGCAGCGACCGTATCAAAGCGTTCTTTATACAGGCCTCCGGTCCATTCTAAGTTCTGAAAGGGAACGGACGAGGCCTTGGCAAAAGGAGATCTCGATGTATCTGCGATCATCCGACGAGCCCCTTTCCGGCCAATGCCTTCTTCAGCTCGATCGCGCCGAAACGC
>JAFQGN010000160.1 GCA_017398245.1 Clostridia bacterium
CTGCGCATGCGCCACGGGCTTTGCGAACGCAATTTCGCCATGCGGCAGGCGCATATCCCGGAGAGCAAGGAGGCGCTCGAAAGCGCGCGCTATCGGCTCGCGTTTGAAGAACTTTTGCTGTTTCAGACAGGACTCATGCTCCTGCGCAGCGGCGGCGGACGGCAGGGCGTGCAGATCGACTGCACGGAAGAGGACGGCGAGGCGTTCTGGAAGACGCTGCCCTTCTCCCCCACCAATGCGCAAAGGAACGCGCTGAAGGAAATTTTGCGCGATATGGCGGCGAAGGCCCCCATGGCGCGGCTTGTGCAGGGCGACGTGGGCTGTGGTAAGACTGCTATCGCTTTCGGCGCGATGTACGCCTGCGCACAGTACGGCTGGCAGTGCGCGCTGATGGCGCCGACCGAAATTCTGGCCGAACAGCACTACGAAAGCGCGAAGGCGATGCTGGAACCGCTGGGCGTGAAATGCGGCCTTCTCAAGGGCGGTATGGGCGCAAAAGCCCGGCGCGAGGCGAAGGAAGCCATCGCAAGCGGCGCATGGCAGGCTGTCATCGGCACGCATGCGCTCATTTCCAAGGATATCGAATACAAGAACCTCGGCCTTGTGATCACCGATGAACAGCATCGCTTCGGCGTGGAACAGCGCACGGTTTTGCAGGAAAAGGGCGCGTCGCCCAACGTGCTGGTCATGTCGGCCACGCCGATCCCGCGCACGCTTTCGCTGATCCTGTACGGCGATCTGGACATCACTGTGGTGGGTGAGCTGCCCCCCGGGCGCACGCCGGTCAAAACGCGCATCGTGCCCGAAGCCAAGCGCGAGGGCATGTACGGTTTTTTACTCAGCGAGATCGCAAACGGGCGGCAGATCTACATCGTCTGCCCGCTGGTGGATGCGTCCGAGGCGGTAGAAGCCAAGAGCGCGGAAGAAGTATACAAAGAGCTGTGCGAAGGGCCGCTGTCTTCTGTGCGAGTGGGACTTGCGCACGGCAAGATGAAAAACGCCGATAAAGAAGAAGTGCTGAGCGCGTTCCGCAGCGGGGAACTGGACGTGCTGGTGGCCACGACGGTGATCGAAGTGGGCGTGAACGTGCCCAACGCGAGCGTGATGGTGGTCGAAAACGCAGACCGCTACGGCCTGAGCCAGCTGCACCAGCTGCGCGGCAGAGTCGGCCGCGGAAGCGAAATTTCTTGGTGCTTTTTCATGGCTGAGCCGAACGAGCGACTCAAGACGCTGGTGGAGACAAACGACGGCTTCAAAGTGGCCGAAAAAGATCTGGAGCTGCGCGGCCCAGGCGAAATTCTGGGCACGCGGCAGAGCGGCGCAGTCTCCCCCGGCCCCGGCGCAATGCTGGGCGACAGCGTGCTGCTCAAGCTGACGCACGATATCGCGCGCGGATACATCAAAAACCCGGATTCGGCCGAGGCACAGGCCGTGATCGAGCTTGCGCGCAGCGCGCTGGATGAAAAACTCTCGCGCGTGGGCATGAACTGAGCCGATTTGAGCAGTAGTCCCCGTGCCACGGTCTCGCAAAGGCTCTCGCGCATGAACTGCGCTTTTCTGGATGCTGAAGACAAAACCGCCCCTGTGCCCGTTCGCACAGAGGCGGTTCTTTTTTATACTGAATTGCTCTCCACCACATCGAAAACGCCGGCAACTTTATTGCAATCGCTGCAATAATACGCGCCGGGCACTCTGGTCTGGCTGAGAAGGACGTTCGATTTGCCGATAGCTTTTCCTCCGGTATAGAGCAGCCGCCGCAAGCCTCTTTTCCCGAACTGTTTCTGCGGGAACCACTGTAATGTGACCCCTCCGCCGATCAGTCCGCCTTCTTCCATTTCTTTTCCGCAGATGGGACATTGCATTGTTCTACCCCCTATTTGCGCAGCTGTTCGCGGTCTTCGATCAGGCCGAGTTTTTCCAAACGGCAGGCGATGCTGTAGCGCGTGCGGTGCATTCGGGCAGCGATCTCGTCCGCATCGATCCCGCTCGCGAACAGCTCGCGCAGTTCTTCCTCATCCTGCATGCGCCAAGGCGTTCCGGCGCGTTCCAACCCCTGAACGGGAGCGCTCCCTTCGACCAGGCCGAGATACTCCATATGGCGGACAAGGCTGCGCGGGCGCCTGTCCATCACAGCGCAGATCTGTTCCGGAGAATAGCCGGAGGCATGGAGCGCGCGGATCTGATCGTCGTCTGCATCGGTCCAGGGCCGGTTCGCCGGCAGGCGCGTCTTCTGCCCGACGGCAGGCCTGCCCTCCAGCGCCTCGACCGCTTTGCGAAGCGCAAGCGCGACCAGCGGCTGCAGGCAGACGTGGTCGTCCGCAAGGCATTCACCCGTGACGGGATCCACGCCGTTGAGCAGCAGTTCCAATACGCTCTTTGCCTGCTCCGATTTCATGCGATCGCCTCCTTTTTTCCATTATACGCAGCTTTTGCACGCATGTCAATGCGTAAGTTCGCGCCGCCAAAAATCAAAGAGAGAAGGATGTTCCATCCTTCCCTCATGCCGCAGATGCATTTTTCCGGCGCGTTTGCGCCAGACTGTTTTTGCGCGTTTAGCCGCGCTGGCCGGACATGGCGCGCTCCTGCGCCTCGATCATACGCTTGACCATGTTGCCGCCGATGGAGCCGGCATCCTTGGAGGTGATATCGCCGTTATAGCCCTGCTTGAGGTTGATGCCCAGGGAAGAGGCGACTTCGTGCTTCATGTTATACATAGCCTGCTTGGCTTCGGGGACGTTGATCTTGTTGGAATTGCTGTTTGCCATTTTGATTTCCTCCATTTCCGATTACCAATTGTTGTTCTGAGAATTGACGCCGGCGGCCTGCTTTTCATAGTCTTCGATCATCTTTTTGACCATGTAGCCGCCGACATATCCATTTTCGCGGGAAGTCAGGTTGCCGTTATAGCCCTGCTTCAGATTCACGCCCAGCTGGCGGGCGATCTCAAACTTCATGTTGTCGAGCGCCTGACGGCTTTCCGGAACGTTGGTGGTCCTGCTTGCCATTCTGCTCTCACCTCCTGCACTAAGTTCGCGCGGCGCTTTGTCCGTGCGAGCCCTCCGCACGGCGTCGCCGCGCTTCGGTCTGCGCATATTGTGGCTTAGCAGGAGCAAAAATACGCTGGCAATCTTTTCTCTTAACGACAAAAACAGATTTTTCGCAAACAGAGAGCCGCCCCATGAAAGGCGGCTCTCTTCCTTATTTCTTTTTGCAGCGCCAGGCGACATGCGCTCTCGTGGGCGGGCGAACGACGGGCAGGGTCTGTTCGCCGACATAATAAATGCGCTCGAGTTCTTCCAGATACTCGTCTGCCTCGGCCGAAGGCAGGCCATCTGCGCGCAGCAGCGCTTCATCTGCCAGCGCGCGCAGATATACGATGCGCCAGCGCCAGTTTTCCCGCGCGCGCACGGGCAGTTTTGCGTGGATATCGCGCGCAAGCGCGGCCGCCGCCGGGACGTCTTCGTCATTTTGGATCACATAGCGGATGGTATCGCCCTCGAAGCGTTCCTCGCGCGGCAGCGTCTTTTCCAGCATATGCAAAAGACGAACGGCCGGTTCCAGCTCCTGCATACACCATTCGAACCGCGCATATTCGGCGATCGCCCTATCGCTGTCCGCTTCCCGGCCGGAACACGCGGCGAGCATGATCGACTTGTTGATATCTTCGAATATCCCCTCCGAATAGCAGAGCATTCCGCTGTAGATGGGCATGCCCAGATCGTTCGATTCCTGCAAAAACGCGGGCAGCGGGTTCGCGCCGAAGCCGCCCCACGGCTTCCCGCCGAACATGCTGATCTCCGGGAAAGAAAGCATGCGTTTACCCGCCGGCAATCCATTTTGGCAGATGACGTCGGGCAGCTTTCCACGCGGGAAGAAATCGATCAGATATTCTGCAGCGTCGACTGAGCCGGCGTTTGCCAGCGGCCAGAAGCTGTCCCATTCCCCGTCGCGGAAGAGATTGAAATACCATGTGCTGAAGATGATCTTCGCGCCGGGCATTTCCTCGCGTACGACGTTAGCAAAATGCGGAAACAGCATGAGCAGACCATTTGCGCCCCACGGCGCGCATTTTTTGCAGGTGCAGCCGCCCTGATCGTACGGCCAGTACATGATATAATCCGGCTGCACATCGGCAAATTCGTGCAGGACGAGCCTACGCTGGCGCACGATCTCCTCAATTCCGCCGGGCGCGTTCGGGCAAATCTCGACGCCGTAATGCCCGTCCAATACGCTGTGATAGCCGTTTTGCGCCGTCGACTGCGCTTTGAGATGCTCCGGCGTTCCAGAAAACGCCTCGTTGGAGAGCATAGTCATGCATGTTTTCATGCCGATGCGCCGCGCGTGGCGCAGGATCTGTTTGAGCCGCACGATCAGCGATTGCGAATCCGCGTCCTTCAGCGAGGCAAAATGGTGCATGTCGTACCAGACGGCGATAGTGTTCCCGCCGCGCAGGGCAGCATCCTCGATCTGCTCCAGCACCTTTTCCACAGGCGCGATATGATAAAAATTGTGGAAATGCGTGGCGAAATACAGCCCGCGCACCGGCCTTTCCGGCGTAAAGGCGAACTCATGCTTTGCGATCTCACAGCCGCCTTCTCCATCGAAAGAGCACGCCCGAAGCCATGCGCCAAGCCCGGCAAACGCAGCGCAGTCGTCTGCCGCCACAATATGAACGGAATCATCGCTGGGATGAACGCGATACTCTCCTTCGCGCAGACCGGTTCCGATACAAAGCTCGACTGCAAAGCCGTCTTCTCCCAGCGCGCAGCCGCGCTCGGCAAGCCTTCTTTGCAATGCCTGCCGCAAAACGGCGAAGTTTTCCGGGGACATATGCTCTACCGAGAGAACAAATGTTTTCTGCATTCCGTTCGCCTCCTTCGGTACGATTACGCTTGGAATCCGTTTCTTCTGCACTTTTCCAGAAGCGCTGCGCAGCCTACGTTCACGTCCACCCACGTCTCGTCAAAATTGCGTGTGTACCACGGGTCGGCCACATCGCGCGGATGATCGGTATGATCCAGCAGCAGGCTGATCTTCTTCTCCGGGTCGCCGCCGCAGATACGGCGCATATCGCCAAGGTTCTCCTGATCCATGCCAATGATCATGTCGAACGCATCGTAATCGCGCCGGGTCATCTGCCGCGCGGTCTTGCCTTCGCAGGAGATGCCGTTCTCGGCCAGCTTCCTTTTCGTGTTCGGATAGACAGGGTTGCCGATCTCCTCTTCCGTCGTCGCAGCCGATTCGATATGAAAATGCTGTGCAACGCCCGCCTTTTCCACCATATCCTTCATCACAAATTCCGCCATCGTGCTGCGACAGATGTTGCCGTGGCAGATAAACAGCAGTTTGATCATCCTTTTCCTCTCCCTTCAAAACAGCCGGAAACCCTTGATTTTTTTGACGTATACGCAATGGCATCTGCCTGTACACCGCAGCAGAAAAGCATGCATTTTTCGGCATGTGTGCGTAAATGTGCACATGTTTTGTACACAAAATCGCCCTGACATCTGCCTGTGTTCCATGGCAGAGAATTGGCAAAATTCACCCTTTTCCGATGATCTTCTCCCATTCCTCTTCGATGTCCTCGAATCCCAAATGCGTATAAGTGTTCAGCGTAACGCAGATATCGCTGTGTCCCATGAGATATTGCAGCGTCTTGGGGTTCATTCCTCTCTTCGCCATATTGGAGCAATAGGTGTGCCTGCAGACATGCGGCGTGACATTCGGCATGGGAACGCGATAGATGGAATTGTACTTCCCGCAAATGTGCTCAAAATACTTTTCCCAATGCAGCGCCACCATGGGCATGCCGTTTTTGTCCAGATACAGAAAACCGATCTTGCCATCCACCATCGGTTCGACCTTTGGCTTCGGCCTGTTT
The DNA here is from genome assembly GCA_017398245.1 of Clostridia bacterium. The sequence continues at coordinate 5,882 of JAFQGN010000160.1, forward strand.
CGGATGATCCTCTCAAAACATGACATCACGTCTTTTGAAAGCGGCAATCGCCTGTTCCCGGCCTTCGTCTTGGGTTGCTCTATCATATAGCGCATGTCTCTTGTCCGCAGCAGCTGCCTTTCGACATTCAGATAGCCGTTCTTCAGATCGATATCGCCGATCGTCAAGCCGACAAATTCCGATATGCGAAGCCCTGTTTTGAACAGGATGTAGATCCCGTCGTAATAGCGGCTGAAATGCGCGTCTGCCTTGACAAAATCCAGAAACTGTCTCTCCTGCTTTCTGCTCAGAGCATCGCGCGTGGCGCTGTCGTTCACAACAACTGTGCTCAGCTGAAACTGAAAAGGGTTCTTGCGGATCAGATC
>JAFQGN010000161.1 GCA_017398245.1 Clostridia bacterium
AGGCGTGCATCCGCTTCCAGCTCGTCCACACCGATTTCGGTGGTGGGAACGGAGCCTGCCAGTGCGCCGCCGCCGAACAGGGCTTCTGCAGCCTGCTGGGCCTTGGTGGCTTCTTCTTCGCCGTGTACGTTCTTGGTAACTTCGAATGCCAGCACGCGCTTGGCTTCGTTGATGGCGCTGCCTTCGAGCGCGCCGAGGCGGTTGACCTCCTCCATGGGCAGGAAGGTCAGCAGGCCCAGGCACTTCTTCACGTCTGCGTCGTCCACGTTGCGCCAGTACTGGTAGAAATCGTAGGGGGAGCACTTGTTGGCGTCGAGCCACAGGGCGCCCTTCTCGGTCTTGCCCATCTTGCGGCCGTCGTGCGTGAGCAGCAGCTTGAAGGTGAGCGCGAAGGCGGGCTTCTGGTCCTTGCGGCGGATCAGATCCGCGCCGGAGAGCATGTTGGACCACTGGTCGTCGCCGCCGGCCTGCAGAACGCAGTTGTGCTTATGGAACAGCTGCAGGAAGTCATAGGACTGCATGAGCATGTAGTTGAACTCGAGGAAGGTCAGGCCCTTTTCCAGGCGCTGCTTGTAGCACTCGGCGGTCAGCATGCGGTTGACGGAGAACAGCGCGCCGACTTCGCGCAGGAAATCGATGTAATTCAGGTTGCGCAGCCAGTCGGCATTATTCACGATCATGGCGCAGTTGGGCTTTTCCGGGTCGAAATCGAGGAACTTGGACATCTGCTTTTTAAAGCATTCCACGTTGTGGTCGATATCTTCGACCGTGAGCACCTTGCGCAGATCGCTCTTGCCGGAGGGATCGCCGATCATGCCGGTGCCGCCGCCCATCAGAGCGATCGGCTTGTGGCCGGCCCTCTGCAGATGCGCCATGGCCATGACGGGGATGTAGTGGCCGATGTGCAGGCTGTCTGCGGTCGGGTCGAAACCGGTGTAGAAGGTGACCATGCCTTCGTCAAAGGCCTTGCGAAGATCGTCTTCATAGGTGACCTGCGCGATAAAGCCGCGCTCTTTGAGAATGTCGTATGCGTTTGCCATGGTGTGTACACTCCTTTATATTGCTTACATTGCTTCTTTGATGACTTCGGAAAGCCTTGCCATGCCCTCTTCGATCTGCGGCACGGCGGCGTTCGAGAAATTGAGGCGCAGGGTGTTCTCATGCCCGCCTTCGGGGTAGAAATGCACGCCCGGGACGAACGCAACGCCCTTATCGACCGCCTTGTTCAAAAGCTCCAGCGCGTTCATATGCTCCGGCAGAGACGCCCATACGAACAGGCCGCCCTCAGGATTCGTATGCACGGTGCCTTCGGGGAAAAGCTCGAAGCCCTTGAGCATGGCCTCCAGCTGCTCCTTGTAAAAGCCGCAGATCTGCCTGATATGCGCGGGCAGAAGGCCCTGGCGGAGGTAATCGTCGATGATCGCCTGCGCGATCAGGGGCGAGTGCACGTCGGAAGACTGCTTGCCGATGACCATTTTGCGCAGAAGAGTCGCAGGCTTTACGACAGCGCAGCCCACGCGCATGCCGGGCGAGATCAGCTTGGAAAAGCTGGAAAGATACACCACCCAGCCCTCTTCGTCGAACGACTGGATGCTCGGCAGGGCTTCGCCGCAGTAGCGAAGATCGCGGTAGGGGTCGTCCTCGGCGATGACCACGCCATACTTCGTGCCGAGTTCGGCGATCATCCTCCTTCTTTCCAGCGTGAGCGTCACGCCCGTCGGGTTCTGGAACGTGGGGATGATATAGAGCAGCTTGGGCTTATGCTTTTTGATGGCCTCCTCCGCCGCTTCCGGGATCATGCCGTATTCGTCCGTGGGGACGGACACAATGTTCGCGCCGTAGAGGCGCATGGCCTGAATGGTGCCAAGAAAGGTCGGGCTTTCGCACAGAACGGTGTCGCCCGGGTCGACCAGCGCCTTGAGCAGCAGATCAATCGCCTGCGTGGAGCCCTGCGTGGGCAAAATGTGCTCCGGCGCGCATTGTACGCCGCTCGTGTTCAGAAACGCGGCCGCGCTTTCACGCAGCGGGGCAAAGCCTTCGGTTCCGCCGTACTGCAGAAGGGGCCTGCCGTGCTCGCGCACCACCCTTTCGGCGATGGGCGCGATGATATCCGGCTCCAGCGCCGCGTTCGAGGGGTTTCCGCCCGCGAACGAGATCATGCCGGGCTTGCCCAGCAGCTTGAAGATGTCTCGGATGGCGCTTCCGGTCACCGGGGCCATGGTTTTAGAGAAAAGCTCATCGGTAAATTTCATATCCATTCCCTCCGCGAGGTGTTCGGTACAAAAACAAAAACCGCCTTGCCGGGCCCGAATGGACCCGGAAGGCGGCCTGATAACCGCGGTACCACTTCCGTTCGCCGCATTTGCACAGCCGTATGAAACCGGCGAGCGCGTATCCGGCACCATTCTCGCAAAGTGCGAGCCGGCGGGAAAAATGCAGCCTCGTATGCGCGTTCACGGGCGCACCCGGACGCAGCTATTCCGTCCCTTCTGCCGGGGCATTTCGCCGCGCCTGCTCCGGGATGTATTCCCTCTGCGGCCGCCCGCCCCCTTGCACCGACCGGGGGCTCTCTGAAGAGCGTTGCCTGCAGGGTACTTGTTCCCCTCACAGCAGTTACGGTTCAATATACCACAGTTTGCGCGCCGTGTCAAATACCGGTTTGCATTCGTCTGCCGTCCAAATATCTGCGCTTCCTTTTTTGCACGTCCTGCACTGTACCGGAGCAATGGGCGCGCCAACAGCCGAAAACCCCTTTGTTTGCCAGCCGTTCTGCGCCGGAGCCTTGCGCGCGCCTACATTCGCCCCTTCTGTTTGCGCCAGCGGGCTTTCTGCGCTATAATACCCACCGGGAGGTCGGATCGATATGTTCAAAAAACTGATATCACTGCTCTTAGTGCTTCTGCTTGTGTTCACCCTTGCCTTTGCCTATACGGGCGAGGTCCTCGTCGACGGCGAATCCGCCATGACGGAAGATGTGTTCGTCGAATGGGGCTACGATTATTTCTCGCCCGAGGAAGTTGCCCTGTACCTGCACGCCTTCGGCGAGCTGCCGCCAAACTTCATCACCAAAGACGAAGCCCGCGATATGGGCTGGGACCGTTCGCCCGGCAGCCTTTGGGAGATCGGCTACGGGTTCTGCATCGGCGGCGATGTTTTCGGCAACCGTGAAGGGCTTCTGCCGGATGAAGACTGGCGCACGTGGTACGAATGCGACGTCAATTACGACGGCTGGGAGCGCGGGGCCGAACGCCTCGTCTTCTCCACCGACGGACTGATCTATTACACGGGCGACCATTACGAATCGTTCGAGCTGCTGTACGAATACTGGTACGAGCCGGACTACCTGTACGGCGAGGAATATTCCGAAGAAGAAAGCTGGTGGAACTGGGGATGGTAACGTACATTCTGGACGGCTCCAAGATGCTCTCGCGCGAGACAGCGCACGACGAGCTCGCCCGCGCGCTGCATCTGCCCGAATACTACGGCCGCAACCTGGACGCGCTGTGGGACTGCGTTTCGACCATGCAGGCGCATGTCGCCCTCGTCTCCTCCGCCGCGATGCTCGAGGCCCTCGGGCTGTACGGCAAAAAGATCCTCTCCATTCTGGAAGAGGCGGCGCAGAAGAACCCCGCCTTCTCCTTTTCGCAGGAATAGAATATCTTCCAAGGCCGGTCCCTCAGCGCAGGGGCCGGCCTTTTTTCGGCTATTTTCCCCTTTTTTTGCGCATTTTCCCCCTTCACACTCGCGTCACATTTTTTCGTTCCTATTATAATGCATGTTCTTCAAACGCCCGCCGCAGAAAATGTGGTAAAAATACGAATATTTTTCTCATTTTTAGCACACGGCCGCGCGATATGTAGTATAATGAAATAGAAATTTGCCGTTTCTCAGTCGGTGCGCGTTTTGCCCGGCCTGCGCCGGCAAATTTCGCCTGCGGGCAGGCAAAAATGCGTGCATTCCCGGCCGGGGCGGCCGATTACGAATGCAGAAAAGAGGGCAGCACCTGCGCGATATCCTTCCTGCCGCGCGGCATCCATTATTTTGATTCATCAAATTTGGTGAATATATTTTTTAGGAGGTAAGGCTTTATGGCATGGTTTCTCGTACTGTGCGTAATCGTCCTGGCTATCGCCTATGTCTTCTACAACTACTTCCGTATCAAGAAGATGGACGAAGGCACCAATGACATGATCGAAATGGCCGGCATCATCCGTTCCGGCGCCAACACCTTCATGAAGACCGAGTACGGCACCATCATCCCGGTGTGCGTTCTCATCGCTCTTCTGTTTGAACTGTTCGTCTGCAAGACTTCCGGTATCACCTTCATCACCGGCGCTTGCATGAGCTCCGTCGTTTGCGTTCTGGGTATGCGTTCCGCCACCTACGCCAACGTCCGCACCGCCAACAAGGCCCGTCAGAGCCTGAACATCGGTGAGACCGTTCAGGTCGCTCTGTGCGGCGGCTCCATCTCCGGTCTGGCCGTGCAGGCCTTCGGTCTGCTGGGCCTCACCCTCATCCTGCTCATCCAGGGCGGCGTGCAGATCGGTCAGGAATCCTCCGGCTGGCTGGCCAACATGACCTGCAACCCCACCGTCATGCGCGTGACCACCTACTCCCTGGGCTGCTCCGTCGTGGCTATGTTCAACCGCGTCGCCGGCGGCAACTACACCAAGGCTGCTGACATCTCCGCCGACATCCTCGGCAAGATCCGTCACGACCTGCCGGAAGATGACTCCCGCGTGCCGAACACCGTTGCTGACTTCATCGGCGACAACGTCAACGACATCGCCAGCAACTGCTCCGACCTTCTGGAGTCCTTCGTTGCCACCATCTCCGCTTCCTCTCTGATCGCTCTGACCCTCTTCGAGGACAAGATCGCTCATGGCATGGATGCCGCCGCCGCTCAGGCCAACTTCGCCTCCATGTCTCTGTATCCGGTCATCATGGCCGGTCTGGGCCTGCTGGCCTGCCTGCTGGGTCTGGGCTACGCTCAGTTCCGCAAGATGGGCGACAACCCCTCCAAGGAACTGAACATGGCCACCTATATTTCCGCCGGCCTTGCCATGGTCTTCTCCTTCATCGCCTGCCTCATCATGTTCCGCAAGATCGACTTCGCCGCCTACGGCTGGGTCATCGGCTGGGCCTCCCCGTGGGTCGCCGCCGTTCTGGGCATCGCTTCCGGCGTTGCCATCGGCGCTCTGACCGAGTACTACACCTCTGCTGACTTCAAGCCCACCCAGAAGATCGCCGAAATGGCCATCGAAGGCGAAGCGTTCGTCGTCACCAAGGGCGACGCCGTCGGCTCCCGTTCCGTCATGCTGCCCGTGCTGGTCATCTGCTTC
>JAFQGN010000162.1 GCA_017398245.1 Clostridia bacterium
GGGCGTGCTGCTTGTGGGCCCGCCCGGAACCGGCAAGACGCTGCTTGCCCGCGCGGTTGCAGGCGAAGCAGGCGTTCCCTTCTTCTCCATTTCCGGTTCGGACTTTGTGGAGATGTTTGTCGGCGTCGGCGCAAGCCGCGTGCGCGATCTGTTTGATCAGGCCAAGAAGCACTCTCCGGCCATTGTGTTCATCGATGAAATCGATGCGGTCGGCCGTCAGAGAGGCGCAGGTCTGGGCGGCGGTCACGACGAGCGCGAGCAGACGCTCAACCAGCTGCTGGTCGAAATGGACGGCTTCAGCCATAACGAAGGCGTGATCGTCATGGCCGCCACCAACCGTGCCGATATCCTCGACCCGGCGCTGCTGCGTCCCGGCCGCTTTGACAGGCAGATCACCGTCAATTATCCCGATATCAAGGGCCGCGAGGAGATCCTCAAGGTGCATGCGCGCAATAAGCCGCTGGCCGCCGACGTCGATCTCAAGGTGCTTGCGCGCCGCACGCCCTATTTCACCGGCGCGGATCTGGAGAACGTGCTCAACGAGGGTGCGATCCTGACCGCCCGCGCGCACGAAAAGACCATCACCATGAAGACGCTGGAAGAGGCTATCACGCGCGTCTCCGCAGGCCCGGAAAAGAAGAGCCGCAAGGTCTCCGAGGCCGACAAAAAGATTGTCTGCTACCACGAAGCCGGCCATGCCATCGTTTCCTGGTATATCCCGGAATGCGACCGCGTGCACGAGGTGAGCATCATCCCGCGCGGCCAGGCGGCGGGCTATACCATGTATCTGCCCGACGAAGAGACCCATATGGTCTCCTCCAAGCGCCTCACGGCGCAGATCGCAAGCCTGCTGGGCGGTCATTGCGCCGAATCTCTGGTGCTTGGCGACGTCTGCACCGGCTCTACGAGCGATCTCAAGCGCGCCACGCAGATCGCCCGCGCCATGGTCACCGAATACGGCATGAGCGCCAAGCTCGGCCCGGTGTTCCTGGGCGAAGAGCACGAGGTCTTCCTGGGCAGAGATTTCTCCCAGACCCGCTCCAACGTGTCCGACGCCGTGACCAAGACGGTCGACGACGAAGTGCACGATCTGCTCTCCGGCGGCTATAATCGCGCGAGGAACATCCTCAGCGAAAATATCGATAAGCTGCACGCGCTGGCGGAACTGCTCGCCGAGCACGAAAAGGTGGACGGAAAGCAGTTTGAAGAGCTGATGGAAGGCCGCGAGGTCTCCTTTGGCGAAGAGAACGCCGAAACCGCGCAGACCGAACCGGCTGTCGAAGCGGAACCGGCCGAAGAAAAAACGGAAGAATGATACTGAAACGGCGGGGGAACGGCGTTTGCCGTTTCCCCGTCTCTTTATCTGCAGAGGAAACGGGGGGGCGGGGGCTCCGCCCCCTGCACCCCTGCCGAGGGCTCTGCCCTCTGGACACCCGTTGCGCAGGGCAAGCCCTGCACCCCTGTGGGGCTCCGCCCCACACCCCGCCGCAAAGGATCCGTCAGGGAATCTGCGCTCCATATAAAAGGACGCAGTAGAAAGAAAACGACCGTCAGCGCATGCGACCCATCTGATCAGGAAAAGGATCGTTTCTACGCTTATGCTTTGTTGTTCCCGAAGCCCCTAACATTCCTAGAAAATGATTTCTTTTCGGAGGGGTTCGGGGGACCCTTTCCTTTTTCCAAAGAAAAGGGTCCCCCGCAAAATCCTCACTCAAACAAAAGGAGGCTGACCATGCGTATCGACCTGCACCTGCATTCCAGAGCATCCGACGGCACCTGCGCCCCGGATGAGGTCGCCCGCCTTGCGGCGGAAAAGGGCCTGGAAGCCATTGCGCTGACCGACCACGATACGGTGGACGGCGTCGCGCAGTGCGCTGCGGAATGCGCCCGGCTCGGGATTAAATTCCTGCCCGGCATTGAGCTCTCCACCGGCGGCGATCGAGAGATCCACGTCCTCGGCTACGGGATCCACCCGGGAAACATGAAGGACAGGCTGCTCTCCCTGCGCGATGACCGCTTCGGCCGCATGCAGAAAATGGTCGAAAAGATCCGCGAAGCGGGCATGGATGTAACCATGGACGATGTTCTGGCCATGGCCGGCAAAGCGCCTCTGGGCCGGCCGCATGCCGCGCTCGTTCTGGTGCAGAAGGGCTATGCCAGCAGCGTGAAAAACGCGTTTGACCGCTTTCTTGGCGACGGCAGGCCTTGCTGCGTGCCGCGCCAGAGGATGAGCTTTGCCCTCGCCGTGCAGTGGATCCACGAATGCGGGGGGAAGGCCGTTGTCGCGCACCCGGTGCTCATCCGAACGGAACGGCGCATGCTCACGCAGACGCTCTCCGGCCTGATGGAGATGGGCGCAGACGGCGTGGAAGCCTTTCACAGCGCGCATACGCCCTCCGACGCGCACGAGCTGGAAGCCTACGCCCGGCGCGTCAACGCGCTCGTAACGGGCGGGAGCGACTTCCACGGCGCGGTCAAGCCGGTGCAGATGGAAGACGGTCTGCACACATGGACGAGCAAACAGGCCGATTTTGAACGTCTGTGCGAAGGATTGCAAATCTTCACAGGGGAATAGGGGAATTCTGCGCGCGGATGTGCTATAATACCACCTGTCGGCGTTGAAACTATGACCCGCCCCGGGGGCTGTGATGGACATGCGCCGCCGCACAATACGCCCTTTGACCCCGCTTGGGCACATATTTTTTTCGGAGGATACATAATGCAGAATAAACCCCGCAGGCGCGCGCCTGCTTCGCAAAGAAGGCGCGAACGCAAGCAGAGGATCGAGATCATCAAATACGCGCTGCTCGCCGTAGCGGTTTTCATCGCTGTCTACTTTGTGCAGCTGCAGATCGACCTGCGCTTTGGCGCAGACGTGTTCTATGCCGGCACGTATGTCAACGGCATCGCGCTGGAGGGCAAGACCTACGAGCAGGCCAAGCAGGAGCTTTCCGAGCTTTCCGGCTCCGTGCTCGGCGGAACGTCCTTCCGCCTTACCTATGGCGAGCGCGAATGGTTCATCTCCACGGCCGATATCGGCGCCAGGCTGGATGTGGACGAGATCCTCGACCAGGCCTGGGCCTACGCGCGCGAAGGCTCCGCCTCGCAGCGCCGCTCCCAGATCCGCGCCCTGCGCACGAACCCCATCGTGCTCGTCAGCCATCTGGAATACGACCAGCAGGCCCTGCGCGATTTTGTCTACGCCATTAAGGAAGAGATCGACATCCCCGCGGTGAACGCCTCTGTCGCTGTCATGGGCTTTGAGCAGCTCTCCGTCTCTCAGTCGCAAACCGGATACGAGCTCGACGCCGAGGCGCTCATCACCCGCCTGATCGAGGCCATGACCATCGGCGGCAATTTCGATATCGCGCTTGAGCCGACCGTGACCGAGCCGGAGTATACCACTGCCGAGCTCACGCAGGCCACGCAGTGCATCACCCGTATTGCCACGCCGACGACGGCCTCTTCCTCCAAGCGCACCGCCAATATCCGCACTGCGCTGAACAATTTCAACGGCATGTGCGTGCAGCCCGGCCAGCAGATCTCCTTCAACGCCGTCGTGGGCGAACGCTCGCCCGAGCGCGGCTATAACGACGCCGTAGAGTATTCCGGCACCGATAAGACCGAAGGCTTCGGCGGCGGCGTGTGCCAGGCCAGCTCTACCTTGTATGCCAATCTTGTCTATGCCGGTCTGCAGATCGACGAACGCCACTGCCATACCATGACGGGCGATTATACCAAGCCCAGCCTGGACGCGGCCGTCAATAACCTCAGCAGCGAACACGCCAAAGACCTTGTCTTCACCAATAATACCCAGTATCCTGTCTACATTTTCACCTCGGTGAACGACGAGCGCGCCTACGTCTCCATCTTTGGCATGCCTCCGCAGTATGAGATCGAGATCGTCTCCGAAGTGCTTGAGCGAGGCATCAAGGCCAAGACCGTCGAGTATAAAAAGGACAATTCGTCGTCGTATGTCTATTATACCGATGAGCAGATCATGGCCTACGAAGGCCGCGACGGCATGCGCTCGCAGGCCTGGCGCTATTTCAAGAAGGACGGCCAGATCGTCACGCAGGAGCGCCTCTCCATCGATTATTATCAGGCCCAGCCCGATGTTTACTGGGTCGGCGTGCACACGCGCAGCGCCGGCTGAGCCCCGCAGACTCGAAATGACCCCGTTCCCCAATTTTTGAATATATAAGGAGTGGAACCAACATGAAAAAGACCTTCTTCACCCAGGTCGGCCCCAAGGCTATCGGCCCCTACTGCACCGCCATCATTACTGAAGATACCGTGTACATGTCCGGCATGCTGGGCATCGATCCGGCCATCGGCAAGCTGGCCGAAGGCGGCGTCGAAGCCGAAGCCAAGCAGTCTCTGGCCAATATCAAGGCCGTTCTGGCCGAAATGGGCCTGACCCCCGCCAATGTCGTCAAGACCACTGTCTTCCTGGCGGATCTTGGCGATTTCGCCTGCGTCAACGCCCTCTATGCCGATGTCTTCGGCCCGGATTATCCGGCCCGCTCCTGCGTGCAGGTGGCCGCTCTGCCCAGCGGCGCGCGCGTGGAGATCGAGTGCATCGCCGTCAAGGAGATCTAAACCCGTCTTGCGGAGCGCTGCTGTTCCTGCGGCGCTCCGCATTTTTAGGGAGATTTGCGATTTACAATCAGTTAACGTATAAAGGTATTGACGAATTGGGATACTTGCGCTATAATAGGCTACGCCGCTTGCAGAGAGCAACGCGGAAACGACGTGCCGTCGGGGTGTAGCGCAGCTCGGTAGCGCACGTGCTTTGGGAGCATGGGGCCGCAGGTTCAAATCCTGTCACCCCGACCATTATGCGACCCCTTGGTCAAGAGGCCTAAGACATCGCCCTTTCACGGCGGTAACAGGGGTTCGAATCCCCTAGGGGTCGCCATTTTCTCTCAATAGCATCTGCGTAGCTTCGCATGTGGGCCTTTAGCTCAATTGGTCAGAGCAGTCGGCTCATAACCGATCGGTCCGGGGTTCAAGTCCCTGAAGGCCCACCATATGTGGCCCGGTAGTACAGTTGGTTAGTACGCCAGCCTGTCACGCTGGAGGTCGAGGGTTCGAGCCCCTTCCGGGTCGCCA
>JAFQGN010000015.1 GCA_017398245.1 Clostridia bacterium
CCTCGCACCAGCTATATGTCTACCATGCGCCGGCTGAGGCGGTACGGTGTGTTGGGGGTGGCCTTTTCTTTGGGAAAAGAAAAGGCCTCCCCCAAACCCCCTCAAAAAGAAACCAATATTGAAGCGCGATTTTGCGAGAGACCCTTTTCTTTTGAGAAAGAAAAGGGTCTCTCGCGCTCTTCCTAAAAGAAATCAATTGGGAATTAACTTTCATGTTCTGTCGATAGGAAAGAAGCCCCACGAAAGAAAAGAATATGCTTCCTTTCGAGGGGCTTCTGTATTTCGTTAGAAAACTTGCCTTCTCCCCAAATGGCTTCTTTAGGGGAGGGTGCGGGAACCCCCTTTCTTCTCCGGAAGAAAGGGGGTTCCCGCGGCAAACAAGATCACTTCGTGATCTTGCGGAAGACGAACTTGTCCTGCACCTTGTAATTGCACAGGAACAGGACCACATCGGCGATGGCCTTGCCGACGAGATAGGGCAGGCCCACCACATTGGTCAGCAGCTTTGTCAGCTGCACGCTCAGCACCGCCACGACCACCACCAGCAGGTAATACTTGACGATGGCATACTTGTTTCCCTTTTCGTTTTTGAACACCACGTTCTTGTTCAAAAAGAAATTGACAAGGGAGGACACCGCGCGCGCCGTGTAGGAAGGCACGGCCACGCTCAGCGGGAAGAAGAAGCGCATGATGATCGCCACGAGATAATCCACCGCGAACGAGGCGATGGAGGAACCCGCATAGGCCGCGAACTGCTTAAACAGCAGCTTGTAAATGCGCATGCCGTCCTTCAGCGCGTTGAAATGGCTGGATGCATTGTCGTCGATGTAGATCGTTTCGATCTCGATCTCCTTGATGGCCACCTTTTCGCGCACGGCGACCACGAGCATGTTCATTTCGTATTCGTAGCGGTCGCCTTCGATCTCGGCAAAGCGTGCGAGGGTCTTGGGCGGCAGAACGCGCAGGCCCGTCTGCGTGTCGTTGATCCACTTGCCGTTGGTCAGCCAGAAGACGAAGCAGGTGAGCGTGTTGCCGGTCTTGGAGCGCGGCGGCATCAGCTTTTTGTCGCGCGAACCGAGGATCAGCGCGTCCGGGTTGGAGGGGATCGCGTCGGCCAGCTTGGCGATGTCCTCGGGCCTGTGCTGGCCGTCGGCGTCCGCCGTGACCACGTGGCAGCCCGGCGCGACCTTTGCAATGTGCTTCAGGCCCGTTTTGAGCGCCGCGCCCTTGCCGCGGTTCACCTCGTGCACCAGCACCGTCGCGCCCTGCTCCTTCGCCTTTACGAAGAAATGGCGGAACGGTTCTCCGCCGCCGTCGTCCACGACGATGATATTCATAAAGCCCGCGGCCTTCAGATCGTCGATCAGCTTGTTCAGCTTCTCGTCCGGCTTGTACGCGGGGATCAAAATCTGCAGCTTTTCGTATGCCATAATGCCTCCGGTAATTTGCATCGTATTTCGCGTATGGTTCCGTTATTATACCATGCGGAACGCAGTTTTGCCACATTTTCAGGCGTTTTCAGCGTTTCTTTGCATGATTTTCATCGAAATAACGGTCCGCGGCGGCGAAAAGATGCGAGAGCTTCTCGGAAACGCCCGCTTTGTCCACCAGATAGCTCAGCCCGTGCTCGGCCCCTTCCACAAGGTAAATATCCTTCGGGCCCTTGCAGGCCTTGAAATTTTCCTCGCTCATCCACGGGGGAACGAAGGTGTCGCTCAGGCCGTGCACGAACAATACCGGCCTTTCCCACGCCGCCGCGCCTTTGCGCGCCGAAGCGCCGGAAAGCGAGAAGCCACCCTGCAGCCTCGCCATGCCGCGAACCAGCTGCAGCGCGGGGAACGCCTTTGCGTGCAGCATGTTTTCCACAACGTGATGCAGCTGTTCCACAGGGGCGGTGTAGCCGCAATCGGCGATCACGCCGCTGACGGACGGGGGCATGTCCAGCTCGCCCGCCATAAGAACCGTCGCCGCGCCCATGGAGATGCCGTCCAGCACCATGGGGATGGCTCCGCCCGTGCGCGTTTCATAATACTGCGCCCATGCCTGCACGTCTTTGCGCTCCAGCACGCCGAAAGTGGTGTAGCGGCCCTCGCTCTTGCCGTGCGCGCGCTGGTCGATCAGCAATAGGGACGAGCCCATGGCGTAAAAATCTGCCATTGCGCCGGAAAAATCGCGCTCGGCGCTGCCGTGATAGCCGTGCACGCACAATATCGCCCGCTTCGCCTGCGGATGGGGCAGGTACGCACCGCGCAGGGTCAGCCCGTCGTGGCTTTGGATGGAGACCGACTCCCAGTTCTGCGCCGCGTGCCATGCCTTGCCCTGTTCGATCACTTCGCTGTGCGCATCGATGGGGTTCCCATCGGAATGCAGAAGCAGCGGCAGCAGCCTGCCCAGCGGCCCGCCCGTGCGCGAACAGGCCATCTGAAACAGCAGCCACGCGCCGGTTCCGGAAGCAAGCACCAATATTGCAAGAACAATCCACATATGTCCAAGGCCTCCTTTTTCTCTGGAAAGAGTATAGCACTTTTTTGCCCCGCGCGGCAACGGCAACCTCGGTCTGAGGTGGATGCGGCTCCTGCTGAAACGTCCCCTTTTTGTCCCGCGCGGCAACCCTGTGAACGCATGGCGGCTTTATTTCACATACCGCTCAATTTCCGCTTTGCATCGGGCCGCGCGCGGGGTATAATAGATGCAGCCGTACTTGCATTTCTGGAGGAGGATTTCCATGAAAGATAAATTCGTTCGCGTCGCCGCCGGCACCCCTGCCATCCGCGCTGCAGACTGCATGGGCAACGCCGCCGCAGTCATCGGCCAGATGAACGAGGCCGCTCAGAAAAAGGCGAAGCTGCTGGTTCTGCCCGAACTGTGCATCACTGGCTATACCGCGGCCGACCTGCTGTTCCACGGCACTCTTTTGGACGGAGCCGAGCGCGCCCTCAGCCAGATTCTGGAGGCAAGCGCGCAGCTCGATCTGCTCGTCTGTCTCGGCATGCCCGTGCGCTGCGGCAGCAGCCTGTACAACTGTGCCGTGTTCGTGCAGGGCGGGAGCATCCTCGCTGCCGTGCCCAAAAAGAACGTGCCCAATTCCGGCGCGGCCAACGAACTGCGCTATTTTGTCCCCGCGCCTTCGGGCATGAAGAACGTCGTTCTGTGCGGACAGGTAGTCCTGCTGGGCGCGAATATCCTGCTTGCATGCGCGGAAATGCCGGAATTCACCGTCGCCGCGCAGCTTTGCGAGGACTTCTGGCTGGGCGCAGAGCCGTCCGCAGCCGCCGTCGTGGCCGTTCCTTCCGCTACCGAGGAGATCGTCGGCCGCTCCGCCTTCCGTAAAAACCAGATCACCGCCCGCAGCGCGAGCGGCGTCTCCGCCTGCGTCTGCGCCGAGGCGGGTGAGGGCGAATCCACGACCGATCTCGTCTTTGCCGGCCATCGCCTTATCGCCGAGACCGGCACGATCCTTGCCGAATCGAGAAAATACACCACCGGCCTCACGCTTGCGGATATCGACCTCGGCTTTATCGAGCACGAACGCCGTCGCCTGAATACCTTTACTGCGTGTGAAAGTGCGCTGCGCGTGCCGTTCCATGTGCAGGTGGAAGACCTTGTGCTGGAACGCAAGGTCGCCCCGATGCCCTTCATCCCGGAAGACCCGGCTGAGCGCGCCGAGCGCTGCGAGGAGATCCTGGAGATCCAGGCCCATGGCCTCGCCTCGCGCATGAAGCACATCCATTGCAAGAATGTGGTCCTTGCCGTCTCCGGCGGTCTGGACAGCACGCTTGCGCTGCTGGTCATCGCCCGCGCGTTCGATATCTGCGGCCTGCCACACAGCGGCATCCTCACCTTGACCATGCCGTGCTTTGGCACCACCAGCCGCACGCGCTCCAACGCGCAGATCATTTCCGAACGCCTCGGCACCGAATTCCGCGAGATCCGTATCGAAAGCGCCGTGAAGCAGCATTTTGTCGATATCGGCCACAGCATGGATCAGCACGATGTCACCTACGAAAACAGCCAGGCGCGCGAGCGCACGCAGGTGCTCATGGACATTGCCAACAAGACCGGCGGTCTCGCCATCGGTACGGGCGATCTGAGCGAAATGGCCCTCGGCTGGGCCACTTACAACGGCGATCACATGTCCATGTACGGCGTGAACGGCTCCGTGCCCAAGACGCTCGTGCGCTATCTCGTGGCCCACGAAGCCGACCGCACCGACGATGGCGAGCTCGCCGACGCCCTGCGCGATATCCTCGCTACGCCCGTATCGCCGGAGCTTCTGCCCCCGGTGGACGGCGAGATCGCCCAGAAGACCGAGGATCTCGTTGGGCCCTACGAGCTGCACGATTTCTTCATCTACCATCTGCTGCGCAGGGGCGATGAGCCGGAGAAGATTGCGCGCCTTGCCCTGCACGCCTTTGCCGGCCAGTACGACGAGAGCGTGATCCGCGGCTGGCTCAAGGTGTTTGCGCGCCGCTTCTTCAACCAGCAGTTCAAGCGTTCCTGCATGCCCGACGGCCCCAAGGTGGGCTCGGTCGCGCTCTCTCCGCGCGGAGACCTGCGCATGCCGTCTGACGCCGTCGGCGCCCTCTGGCAGCTGAGCTGACGAGAGGAGTTGCGCTGGGGGAACCCTTTTCTTCAGGAGAAGAAAAGGGTTCCCCCAGACCCCCTCCGAAAAGAAGCCTATTGGGAAATAAAGAATACTCCTATTGAAGAGAAAGAAGCCCCACGGAATGACGAAAATATCCTTCTGTGAGGCCTTTTGTATGAAAAGGAAGTTTTGCCTTCTTCTCAATGGGCTTCTTTTAGGAAGAGCGCGAGGGGCCTTTCTTTTCC
>JAFQGN010000163.1 GCA_017398245.1 Clostridia bacterium
ATAAAAAAAACGACTCTGGTCTGGTAAATAAAACACAGACCGGAGTCGCTTTTTATATGAAAATTAAAAGCTTATTCGAAATCGTCGTCTTCGTCATCCGCTCCCAGAGAAATGCTTTCCTCCGGCTTGAGTACAAAGATCTCCGCGCCGGCATCCTTTGCCGCCTGAACGATCTCCTCGGTCGGCCTTCCGTTGTGCACATACAAATCGTGGTGCGCGGGGATAAACGGTACGCCGAGCTCGGCGGAGAGCTGCGCTGCCTCTTCCGCAGTCGTATTGCCAATGATGCCCTGGCTCGTGCGCTCTTCGTCTCTGCCGTTGCAGGGGAGGAGAAGAAGGTCGCAGTTTTCGAGCAGAATGCGTTCCTTCAGCCCGTCGTACAGGCTCATATCGCCGCCAAAGAAAACACAGCATTCGCCAAAGTCGATCAGATAGCTCAGGTTGCGGAAGCGTCCGTTTTCATCCATATCCAAAGTGGTGTGGGCGCAGGCAATCGGGGTAATAACGGCGTCTTTGCAGTGGAATTCCCGTTCTGCACGCGCGTCGATAATCCTGCTGAAGCCAATATCCTTCAGCAGACCCGTTTCCGGCGCAGGCGCAGCTATGGCCGCATTTCCGCCGCTCTTTCGGTATTCGCCCAGCGTCTGCGGGTCCATGTGGTCGTCGTGGCTGTGCGAGATCAGAACCAGATCGGGCTTCAGCTCCTTAAGCGCGCACGGGGCTTCATATTCGCGCTTCCAGCCCTCGTGGTTTTTGTCGACATAATTGCTCAGATACGGATCTGTCACAATGCGGATGCCGTCTGCCTCCAGCAGAAAACAGCACTGGCCGAGATAAGTGACCTTCAGTCCATCCATTTACAGCGCCTCCGATAGCTTGATGTTCATTTGTATTATACAAAAGAAAACAAACTTTGAAAAGGGGAAGGGATGCACCTGGAATTAATAAAACATTCGTGCAATTTTCGGTGAAGTGTGGTAAACTATTATGTTGAGATGGCATGCTTGAAAATATGCCGGAAAGGCGGAAGATACAATGAATCCTGTTTTTGCCAAGACCCGTGAACTCGCCGAAGCGATCATGCAGAGCGAAGAGTTTATGACCATGAAGACCGCAGAGGAACGCGCAATGAAAAACGCCGAAGCCGCTGCGGCCATGGCTGAGTATCTGGAAAAGCGCCACGAGATTGAAACCCTGCTCGAGTCCAAGCATCCCGCTCCGGAAAGGCTGCGCGAGCTTTCCGAAGAGATCGACCTTGCTCAGCAGAAGATGAAGATGGTGCCGGACGTTGTCGCCATGAGCGAAGCCCGCGAGAATTTCGCCGAGCTGATCAACCAGGTCAACAAAGTCCTGCGTTTCATGATCACCGGTGATACCGGCGAAACGGACGAGCCCAGCGAAGAGGGCGGCTGCACGGGCAGCTGTTCCACCTGCAGCGGCTGCAGCCATTTGAGCTGATCACGCTTACCAACCTTGCCGGTCGTAATACAGTCGGCCGGCAAGGCTTAACCCATCCTGCATTTTGACCGAGCGCCGCCGCGCAGATACAAAGGAGCGATAAGCACGTGGCAATTTCGCCAATGATGCGCCATTATCTGGCAACAAAAGAAAAATATCCGGACTGCATCTTGTTTTACCGTCTGGGAGATTTTTACGAAATGTTCTTTGAAGACGCGCAGACCGTCTCCAGAGAGCTCGATCTTACCCTGACAGGCAAGGATTGCGGCCTGAGCGAGCGTGCGCCCATGTGCGGCGTGCCGTATCACGCGGCGGATACGTATCTGGCCAGATTGATCGCGAAAAACTATAAGGTCGCCATTTGCGAGCAGATGGAAGATCCTGCGACGGCCAAAGGTCTCGTCGAGCGGGATGTGGTTCGCATTGTCACCCCGGGAACCGTCATCGAAGCGGCCATGCTTGATGACCGCGCGCCAAACTACATTCTCTCCTTGTATATCCGCAAGGAGGCGGCCGGCGCGGCGATTTGCGACGTTTCCACAGGCGAATTCCGCGCTTGGCAGATCACGGGCGCCCGGGCCCGGCTTGCCGACGAGCTCAGCCGTATTCAGGCTCGCGAGCTTCTTGTAAACGATAAGGCCCTCTACAGCCAATATGTTCCGGAAAGTTCGCTGCGGGCGCAGGAATACGCTGCGGAGATGACCTACGCGCAGTCGCTCAAGCTGCTGCTGAAGCATTTTAATGCGACCTGCGAGGAGGATATCGGTCTGGAAGGAAAACGTGCGGCGGTGCAGGCCAGCGGCGCGCTGATGTCGTATCTTGCCGATACGCAGAAAAATACCCTTTCGCACATCCTGAAGATCGAACCGTTCACCAAGGGTTCTGTTCTGCAGCTGGACCGTATTGCTGCGCGCAATCTGGAATTGAGCCAGTCGATGTATGGCGGCGGCAAAAAGGGTTCGCTGCTCGGCCTTATGGATAAAACGGTCACGTCCATGGGCGGCAGGCTCCTTCGCGAATGGCTCGAACGCCCGCTGGGAAGCAAGGCTGAGATCGAAGCGCGCTTAGATGCGGTGGAATACCTGAAAAATAATCCGATCATCAACGACGAATTGCGCGAAATGCTCGATGAGGTATACGATGTCGAGCGCTTGACCAGCCGCATCGCCTACGACACCGTAAACGGACGCGATTGCCTCGCAATCCTGCGCTCTTTGCGTGCGGTGCCGGGCATCAAGGCGCTTTTTGCCGATGACCTGCCCGAAACCATCCGCCAGATGGTCGTCTCGCTCGATCCGCTGGAAGCGCTTGCAGACAGGATCGAAGAAGAGATTTCGCCCGATGCTCCGATCACCCTGAAGGATGGCGGCGTGATCCGCGAGGGCTACAGCAGTGAATTGGACGAGCTGCGCGAGATTTCTCATAATGCTAAGAGTTATATTGCCGCGCTGGAGAATAAAGAACGCGAAATGACCGGTATCAAGAACCTGAAGATCGGCTACAATCGCGTATTTGGTTACTATATCGAGGTGACCAGGTCGTTCTACGATCTTGTACCGTATCGCTATGCCCGTCGCCAGACGCTCGCCAACAGCGAACGTTTTACGACGGACGAGCTGATCGAGTTCGAGAAAAAGGCCATGTCGGCCGATACGGATGCGATCCGACTGGAGCAGACCCTGTTTGACGAACTGAAAAATCTCCTGCGCGAATCGCTCCTACGCCTGCATCAGACCACGAGCGCGCTCAAAGAATTGGACGCGCTTTCGGCGCTTGCGCATCTTGCCATGCAGAACGATTATGTGCGCCCCTCGCTCAACGAACAGGGCCGCTACAGCATTATCGACGGCCGCCATCCCGTCGTCGAGCAGGCGCTCGACGCAGGCAGCTATGTGCCCAACGACGCCGCTTTGGATGAAGAGCACAGGGTGATGATCATCACCGGCCCGAATATGGCCGGTAAATCGACCTACATGCGCCAGGTCGCCCTGATCGTTCTCATGGCGCACATGGGCTCCTTCGTCCCCGCGTCCTATGCCGATATTTCGGTCACCGATCGCATTTTGACCCGCATCGGCGCTTCGGACGATCTGTACGGCGGCCGTTCTACCTTCATGGTGGAAATGAGCGAGCTGGCCAATATTCTGAAGTATGCAACGGAAAAGAGCCTGATTCTGCTGGACGAAGTCGGCCGCGGTACGAGCACGTTCGACGGCCTGTCCATCGCGTGGGCCGCAGTCGAGCATATTGCAAACCCGAACTGCGGCGCAAGAACGCTGTTCGCCACGCATTACCATGAGCTCTCCAGTCTGGAAGGCCAGCTTGGCGGCGTGGTCAATTTCCGCATCACCGCCAAAGAGCAGGGGAACGATGTCATTTTCCTGCGCAAAGTCGTGCCCGGCGGCGCGGATAAGAGCTACGGCGTGGCGGTCGCCTCTCTGGCCGGTCTTCCCAACACGCTCATTTCGCGTGCAAGGCAGATCATGGCCCGTCTGGAGACGAACGACGAAACCAAAGGATCCATTGGCCAGACGATCCTCGACAAGCGCAAAAATGGGGGAGACAGGCAGCTCTCGCTGACGGATCTCGGCCCGATGCAGCTCGTCGATGAGATCCGCGAGCTGGACGTCATGAGCATGTCGCCTATCGATGCGCTCAATATCCTGTTCAAGCTCTCGGAAAAGGCAAGAAGGATCTAAACGGAAGGGGGAGAGCACATGCCTATTCGCATTCTGGACGCTGAAACCGTCAGCCGCATAGCAGCGGGCGAGGTCGTCGAACGCCCTGCGTCCATCGCCAAGGAAATGATCGAAAACGCGATAGACGCCGGTTCTACTTCTATCACTGTTGAGATCCGCGAAGGCGGGATCGAATACATGCGCATAACCGATAACGGCTGCGGCATCCCCGCCGAAGAGACGAAGTTTGCGTTCATGAACCATGCAACCAGCAAGCTTGCCTCGGGCGATTCGCTCACCGATATCCGCACTCTCGGCTTCCGCGGAGAAGCTCTTGCCTCCATCGCAGCCGTTTCCAAGGTGGAAATGCGTACTCGCACAAAGGGGAGCATAAGCGGTTCGCTCGTGCGCGTGGAAGGCGGCGCGTGGATGGGGCTGCAGGAGATCGGCTGCCCGGAAGGAACGTCGATCACAGTGAAGGATCTGTTTTACAACGTCCCAGCCCGCAAAGCATTTCTGCGCAAGCCTGCCTATGAAGCCGGCGTGGTCTATGACACCGTTACGCGCCTGATGCTGGGAAATCCCGGCGTTGCCATCCGTCTGATTAATAACGGTAAAACTGTTGCACACAGCTATGGCGACGGCAAGCTTCGCAGCGCGGCGCTGGCTGTTTTTGGCCGCGAAGCAGCATCTGCTATGGAAGAGATCGACGTGAGCGAGGGCGCATTCCGCCTTTCCGGCTTAATTGGCCTTGGCGATCTTGCACGGCAGAACCGCTCTATGCAGTGTTTTTTCATCAACGGGCGCTCCATCCGCTGCCATTTGCTCACTGCTGCGCTGGAACAGGCGGCCAAAGAGCGTGTCGGCATCGGCATGCATCCCGTCTGCGCTCTGCATGTGCATATCCCGGCTGCTTCCGTCGATGTGAACGTGCATCCGAGTAAACTGGAAGTGCGCTTCCGGGACGAGATCGGTTTCCGCATGACTGCCGAAAGCCTGATCCGTCAAGCGCTTGAAAAGGATACCATGCTGGATATCCCCGCGCTCATTGGCGAAAAGCAGAAGAGCGAGGCAGCGGCTGCTGAGGCGGAAAAAGAACCGGAGCCGGCCAAAACCGTGCTGGAAATGACGGTGACGGAAAAGCTGAACCAGGCAAAGGAGCTTTCAGCAAAGCAGGACGAGCAGAAAAAGGAAGACGAGCGCTTTTTTGCCAGTCTGCGAACGACCTCTCTGCCAAGCGCTATGTCTGAACCAATTCGGCACGCTGCGCACGTAAAGGAGAGCGGGAAGAGCATTTCTCTTGCCGATATGTTGCGCTCTGCTTCTTCCACCAACAATACCGAACGTCC
>JAFQGN010000164.1 GCA_017398245.1 Clostridia bacterium
AGAGATAAGCTTGCCATTTTTAGAACCCTCCTTAGATTTTCAAAAGGCGGTGGGCCCAAGGCGGGCCTCCGCAACAACCTCTGTACAGAATTATAACGTAAAACCGCCCCAAATTCCAGATGTACTTATACACAAAAATTCCGTTTTTCATTTGTTATTCTGGTACACGAAGGCGGTCTCGCCCCATTCTTTGTTGCAAAATAGCGGCTTATTTTTTACGCAATCATTAAATCCGCATCGTTTTGCCGTATTTTTGCGCCAAATCATCCAGGCCGGATATCGCAAAAACCCTTTATTTCTGGCCGTAATACGCATTCGGGCCGTGCTTGCGCGAAAAATGCTTATGCAGAATATGCATCGGCAAATTTCCAGACTCCGGTCGGATCTGATAGGTATACAGCGCCATTTTTGCAACCTCTTCCAGCACCGCCGCGTGATACACGCTCTGCGCTCCGTCCTTGCCCCAGGTGAACGGACCGTGCCCCGCAACCAGCACGCCGGGAGTGTGCACGGGGTTCATCCCCTCAAACGTCGCCGCGATGAGCACGCCGGTCTCCGCCTCGTAATCGCCCTCGGCCTCTTCCTTGCTGACATAGCGAGTGCAGGGCACTTCGCCCGCAAAATAGTCCGCATGCGTAGTTCCGAGGCACGGAATGCCCCTTCCCGCCTGCGCCCAGGCCGTTGCAAAGGGCGAATGCGTGTGCGTGACGCCGTTCACATCGCCAAAAGCGCGGTAGAGTTCCAAATGCGTCGGCCAGTCGGAAGACGGCCTGAGATTGCCCTCCACCCTCTCGCCCGTCTCCAGCGACATCACTACAATATCGTCCGGCGTCATCGTCTCATAGGGCACGCCGCTGGGCTTAATGGCCGCAACGCCGCGCTCACGGTCGGCTTCGGAAACGTTTCCCCAAGTATACAGCACCAGCCCGCGCCGGTTCAGTTCCATATTCGCTTCCCAAACTCTCTGTTTCAGTTGTGCATACATATGCAAAATTCCCTCATTTCCGATGAATTTTATTCCTTCATTTTCGCGCCGTCCTGCATCCTCATCACGCAATCTTAACATTACAGAACGCCTGTTTTGTCAGTTCAGCGCATCGAGCGGCAGGGCAAAGCTGGGCGCAAACTCTCGCAGGAAGTCCTCCGCCTCCGGCACCTTCATTTCGTGTATCGCCAGAAGCGTGTTCACCTGCGCCTGCCGGAACTCGTCGTTGCGGTAGCCGGACTCCTCCAGGCACTTTATATATGCGCTGAGCCTGTCCGCTGCCTTCACCAGCTTCCATTCCTCGCTCGTTTCATCCGGCTTCAGCAGCGGCTCATACGCCGCGCGCATATCGTCCGGCAGATACGACATCAACTGTTCCGTCGCCAGCGCCTCGATCTCCTTGAACGAATCGCGGATGGCGGGGTTGAAATACTTGATAGGCGTGGGCAGATCGCCCGTGATCACCTCGGGCGCTTCGTGATACAGCGCCATCGTCGCAACTTTGTTCGCGTCTATATTGCCGCCGTAGCGCTCGTTGCGCATCACGGCCAGCCCGTGCGCGATCATAGCGACGATCATCGTGTGCTCCGCGTCGTTCTCCTCCATGGTATTTCGCATCAGCGACCAGCGGCGGATCAGCCGCATGCGCGCCATATACGCAAAGAAATGACTGGTGTTCATTAAAACCCACCTCTTGGTAAATTGTTCGTTTCGCACGAAAAACCCGCTTGACACGGCGGCAAAAAGGCGTTATCCTTTTCCCAACAAACGCCGCTGGGGGAGCTGAATGGCTGAGAGGGACGGTGCGATCCGTCCGACCCCGGAACCTGTGTGGGTAATCCCACCGTAGGAAAGCGGGCAATGTTCTTCCTTGCCGTTTTCCGCATGCGTTCACAGGGCGTATGCGGTTTTTTTGTCGGTCTGAGACGTCGCAGCCGGCAAAACGGACATGTAGAATATACCACACCGCACGGTCGTTTGCAACGCGGCTTTTTCGCTGCAGATCAAAAGGAGGGTATTTCTCATGAAGGAATGGTTCGATGCCAACATCCGCGGCTTCGTCCTCAAGGACATCTTCGGTATGTCCACCCCTGCGCTCATCGCGCTGATCGGCTTTGTCGTGCTGGGCGTGTGCCTTGTCGCCACCGGCAAGAACAAGAAAAACTGGAACGCACGCAGCCTTTCGCAGGCCGCGCTGTCCATCGCTATCGCGTTCATCCTCAGCTGTATCCGGCTCTACCGCATGCCCAACGGCGGCTCGGTCGTGCTCTGTTCCATGCTCCCGCTGATCGCCTTTTCCGCCGCTGCGGGCTTTGGCCGCGGTCTGGTCGCCTGCGTGGCCTACGGCTTTTTGCAGATCGCGCAGGGCGCGTGGATCATCCACCCCGTGCAGGGCTTCCTCGATTACATCGCGTCCTACGCCATGCTGTGTCTCGGCTGCCTTGCGCCCAAGCTGCCCGTGCCCGAAAATTGGAAGCTGCCCGTTTCCTGCATCATCGCCGCCTTTGGCCGCTGGCTGATGCACGTGATCGGCGGCGTGGTCTTCTTCTCGGCCGACGCCATCGAAGCCGGTCAGGCCCCGTTTGTCTATTCCGGCCTGTATAACCTCTTCCTCGCGCCGGAGGCCGTGCTGTGCGCCGTCGTGGCCGCTACGCCCGCGTTCCGCCGCGTCTACTCGCTCATGCAAAAATCCGCCAAATAACTCTTCGATTGTTCGCCAAAGCAGCCCTCCGCCCGTGCGGAGGGCTGCTTTTTTCATGCCCGCCTTTCACATCTCCGCCCAGCTTCCTGAAATTACATTTGCGTTTCATATGTGTTTTATAGGATAATAACAGTATACAAAAGGAGGGATCTTCGATGCGTTTCGGATGGGCAATGCTTTGGCTGAGCGCGATCCCAGCTTACGTCCTGCGGTTCCACCGCGCAGCGGCCCAGCTCTGGCAAAATGAACACCTGCCGCGTCTGCGCGCCGGTTTGGCCTCTTTCACAGGCCTCCTCCCCTTCCCCCTGTGCGATCTGCTCTTCTCCGGGCTCCTCGCCCTCGTGCTGTATGTCCTTCTGTCGCGCAAAACCACCTTCATCCCTTATACCGCCGCCTTTCTGAGCCTCAGCCTGAGTATGACTTGGCTCGCCCCCTGCACCCTGAGCAGATCTGCGCCGCCCGTCACCGCCGCTCATCTGCAACAGCTCTGCACTTTCCTTTCCGAAGAGGCAACGGCCCTGCACGCGCAGGAACGCCCGTTCGACCGGCAGAACATAGCCGAATACGCCGCGCAGCTTTGCCAAAGCGCCGCCGTGCCCAAACCCGCGCTCTCCTCTTCCCTGCTCAAAACACTCGGGCTTGCCGGCTGGTGGTCTCCTCTGACGAGCGAAGCGGTCGTCGATATGAGCATGAGCGCGCTGAACCTCCCCTTCGCGCTCTGTCACGAGCTGATGCACGCGCGCGGCATCGCCGATGAAGCGCAGGCGAACTTTTACGCCTATCAGGCCTGCATGCGCGGAAGCGCAGCCTTCCAATACTCCGGCGCCATGAACGCGCTGTGGCACTCCATGCGCATGCTGAAAAAGGCTGACCCACACGCGTGGGAGCAGCTCTGCCGCGCAATGAGCGATCCCGTCCGGCATGATTTCGCCCGCATGAACGGCTTCTCCCAAGCCCCTTCCGGTCTTTTTTCGCGCCTGCAGGACGCCTGCACCGGCCTCTATCTGTTTCTGATCGGTTCAGACGGCTACGACGCAATATCCGCATGGCTCGCCGCCGAAATTTTCGCGCAATAAAATGCGTAAACTCCTTGACGCAGTGAAATGCGTGTGTTATAATATGCCCGTGAAAAGTATGCAATGCCGTGCGCGCACGGCTTAACCATCCTATTATAGGAGGCTGTATTATGACCTTCGCCGAAAAGCTGCGCATGCTGCGCAAAGACAGAAAGTTCACCCAGGCGGCCATGGCGCAAATGCTCGGCGTCAGCCCGCGTGCGTATCAGAATTACGAAGAGGGCAAAACCTATCCGAAGGATTCCTCTCTGTACCAAAAACTCGCTTCTTTTTTCGATGTGACGGTCGATTTTCTGATGAACGAGCAAGACGGCTCTCTTCACACCGCGGCTGATGTGCGCGGCAGCCGCACCCGTCTGCAGGCGCAGCAGATCCTGCAGGCCGCCGAGGCGCTGTATGCCGGCGGCACCCTTTCCGATGAAGACGAAGAAGCCTTCTACCAGCATATGCAGAGCATTTACGAGCACGCCCGCCAGCGCAGGGCCGAGGCCGCGCAGAACAAATAAACTTCTGCCATCCGGCTATCGCATCCAAGGCGCAGTAAAACCGCCGCGAATATCGGCGCAAGTGCTTTCCGGCCCCAGTGTGCTTTTGGGCACGCAGCGCCGACCAATTTTCATACAAAAGCAGCGTCCTTTCTGCTCGAAAGGACGCTGCTTTTTTCTCAAAAATCGTATATCCGGCGGTATTCTTCCGTTTCCTCGCCGTTTTCATGGTGCAAAATCAGCGGCGGCAGCCAGATCAGGCCATCTCCCCCCTGCTTCACGCCCTCGATCAGCAGCAGCTTCGGCGCGCGCACAGATGTGTCCTGCACACAGCGGATCCGCTTCGGCGCGATCCGGTTTTCCTCCATCGCGCGCAAAAGCGCCATCGCCCGCGCCGCCGGATACACCACGGCAAAGCGCCCGCCGGTCTTGATCAGTGAAAACGCGGCCCTGCACAGCTCGTTCGGGCTGCATTCGCCGTCCTGCCGCGCGGTGTTGATCTCCTCGCTCGGGCTGCGCAGAGATGTCGCCGCGTCGTAATACGGCGGGTTCGAAACCGCAAGATCGTACTTTTCCCGCCCGATCCTCTCCGCCGCCGCGCGCATATCGCAGCAAAACGCCCGCATCCTCTCCTGCATGCCGTTCATTTCAATGTTCCGCTGTAGGATATCCGCCGCCCACGGCTGGATCTCAATGCAGTCGACCCGCGCCTTTGGCATACGCGCCACCATCAGCAGCGCGATCACGCCGCTTCCGGAGCCAAGATCCACGGCATTAGAAAACCTGCGCGCCGCAGCAAAATCCGCCAGAAGCACGCTGTCCGTGCCGTAACGGAACTGCTTTTGCGGCTGGATCAGTCGCATCCCCGCGCGCCCGAGCTCCTCCAGCGTTTCGCTCTCCGGTTCAAACCAAATTCTCTCACTCATAGATCTGCAAATACTTCAGCGGCACATAACCGCTCTTGGTCCCGCTGGCCACGCGCACCCACTCTCCGGCGCGCGCATATACCTTCAGCTTCGTTCCGTTGGTCAGGTACGCAATGCTCATGGCGTTCTGCGCCGGCGCAGTGCGCAAGCCGAGCTTTCCGCCCACGGGAATGCGCACCTTCGCGTATGCATTCCATGCCGTCTCACCATCCGTCTCCGGCTCATCCGGCACGGGTGTCGGCGCGGCGGTCGGTTTTACCGTAGGAACAGGCTCCGCCGAGACCGGCGCAAGATACTCTCTGCCGACATACCCCTTCATGCTTCCGGCCTTGATCGCCGCCCACGCAGGGTTTAACCCGTAGATCCGCACGATCGCTCCGTTCTCCAGCGTCCCTTCGATCGCCGCCGAAGCCGACGGCTTCCTGTACACGCGCAGACGCGTTCCCTGCGCAACCTGCACCCGTGCATCGTCTCCCGTCTTCAGCTCAGCCGAAGGCGTTTCTTCCGGCACAGGCGTCGGAACGATGGTCGGCGAGGGAGTCGGCGCAGGGGTCGGCGTCGGCGCTGCACTCAGCGGCGCAAGGTGCTCCTTATTGCAATAGCCCTTCACGCCCCCGGCAGAGACCGCCGCCCAGTCTCCCACAAACCCGTACAGGCGCAAGACCGCGCCGTTTTCCAGCCTCCCCTTCACAGCGGAAGAGGCATTCGCCTTTGCATATACGATCAGCTTGCCGCCGCCCGGCACGCTCGCGCGCACCTCTCCGCTTACCGGCAGAGTCGGCGCGGGAGTCGGCTGCGGCGTGGGTTCCGGCGTCGGCACAGGAGTAGGCGCCGGAGTAATAACCGGCGTAGGAGCCGGCGTGGGCTCGGGCGTCGCCGCGGGCTTTGCCTGCGCCGCAAAAATCGCCTTCTGCACCGCTTCGGTCGCCACGCCGTCGGCCTCAAACCCAAAATCGGTCTGGAACGCCTTGACCGCGGCAGTCGTCAGCGTCAAGTAATTCCCGCCGAGCACGCCCTCAAAATACCCCAGTTCCTTGAGCTTCGCCTGCAGCTTTTTCACCTTTTCGCCCGTATCGCCGTAGCTGAGTGTTTCGTATTCCGCGTCGGAAGGCTCTGTCGGCTCCGGCGTAACGTCCGGCACGGCGGGCGTATCCGGCGCAGAGGGCAAATTCTGCCCCGTCATATCGCTGAAGCTCCCGATCCTCAGCTCCGTCCCCTCAAAGTAAAACGCCAGTATCTGATCAGAGCTCATCCCGTATTCCTTCGCCATCTGCTGCGCGCCGCGCTGGCTCAGGCCAACGCCGTGCCCATACCGGCGGAATACGATATCAAACGAATTCTCATCCTCCTCCACATAGATGGTCTCGGCGGTCGTCGAGCTGATGCCCAGCGAAAGCACATCCGCCAGCAGATCATACGTCGGGATATCCGCAACCAGCTTGCTGCTCATCCTCTCCCCGTCGGCGTTCACACTGCTGACCGTGCACCCAAAGCGGATCTGGGTAAACGTGCGGCTGGGTTCAGGGTATTTGGGCGTATGCGGCGCAATGCTTTCGATCTTCTCGATGCGGATATCGCCGCTCTCGCCGCTCAGGCCCAGCTCCTTCAGCTGCGGCGCAAAGCGCACGACCAGCAGCGTTTCCAGCTTGGCGTTGAGCGCCTTTTCAGAAGGATCCTTCGGCACCGTATGCCGCTTGGCGGTGCTGGAAGGATTCTCCAGATCATACGGATCGTCCTTTACCACGCTGTAGGCGATCGCGCCGCCCCAAATGTTCTTCGTGCTCTCCGTCTGCCCGCCGTTCGAGGCCGTGTACCAGCACCCGGCATACGTCCCGCCATACGTCAGGCACTGCCCCCTCGTCGCGTCCACGGCGGCGATCACGTTCTTGTACGAACCGTTGAACCCGCGGAACACCTGGTGCGTCGTCGTATCCGTCACGTCGTAGCTGCCGCTGCTCTTTTTCAGCCGCATGGCGTACGTGCGCGCGCACACTGCCTGCGCTTTGAGCGCCTCGATCGGGAACGTGTTGGACATTTCGTAGGCGACCACGCCGTACAGATAGTCTTCGATATAGATCCGGCAAACGGGCTGGATCGCGCCGGACGCGACCGTGAAGATCATATCTCCACAATAGGAATTCGCCAGATTCGGCGATGTGAACTGCACGCCTTCATTTCCCTTTTCCAGCCGGTACAGCGTCACCTTCTTTCCCGCGTTCAGCGTTTCGCCGCCTGCGGAAAGATAAATGCTCCCGCCCGAAAGCTGCAGTTTTACCGTGCTCCCGCTCGCAATCCTTGTGCCGCCCGTGCCACCGACGATATACTCGCAGCCGGTTTTCATCGTCAGCGAAGTACGGCTCGTGCCCACGCGGGTCAGCAGCACGCGGATCATGCCGTCCGCAGCCGCGTTTGCCCCTTCCGTCTGCAGGCCGATGTCCGCCCCCGCGCACAATACCAGCGCAAGCAAAACGGCCAGCGCCCTTTTCATTCGTTTTATCAGCATCATCTGTGTCCTCCTGTGTTTTTCTTTTGACGCAGATTTGTACCACTTTCGTTCCATTTCAAAGGCCAAAATGAATATTTCGCCGTATAACCAGCATTTTCCTGCATAAAAAAGAAATGTCGTTACATTTTAACGACATTTCTTCATATTCGTGAAACATCAGCCGATCGGGATGATCTTTTCCAGATCGTCCCCTGCGATCGCCATCAGCAGCGGCACGCCCTTTCCGTTTTTCAGCTCGATATCCACCAGATCGGTGTTCAGCTTTGTCGGCGGCGACATCGTCTGCACGGCAAAGAAATCGTACGGCTCGCGCACGGCAAATGCGCAGATCAATTTCGTTCCGTTCGCGCCGTTTTTCTGGAACGGCATGCATTTCACGCCCTTACCGCCGCGCGCCTGCGGGTCGAAATCTGCCATGATGCACCGCTTCATGTGACCCGAATCGCTCGCCAGCAAGAGTTCGCCTTCGTCCGCATACGGCATCGCAGCCAACACCTCGTCCTTGTCGGCCACGGCCATGCCCTTCACGCCGGCAGTAGCACGGCCGGTGGTGGGCACTTCCTCCAGCCCGAAGCGGATGGCCATGCCCAGCTTGCTGACGATCAGCAGCGCGTTCTCCTCCCCTTTGAGGAAGGCCGCGGCCAACTCGTCGCCATCCTTGAGCTTGATCGCCGCAAACTTCTTCGTGCGCACGTCGTATTCGGCAAAATCGCTCGCCTTGACCAGACCGTTCTTCGTCACACAGATCAGCGTGCCCTCGTATTTCCCGGGCGCCACGTCGATCACATTCACCACGGTCTCGTCCTTTTCAAGGCCCGCCAGCATGCCGCCGGGCGCAAGTCCGCGCTCCTTCGGCCTGCATTCGGGCACCTGATCGGCCGTAATAGCAAACGCGTTTCCGCGGTTTGTAAGCATGATCAGCCTGTGGTCGGTCATGGTCTGCAGCACACGCACAGGCGGCAGCTGCTCCTCTTCCATGGCCTTTTCCGCCGTTTTGGGCAGCATGCGCTTGAAGAAGCCCGCCTGCGTCTCGTATACCGTGGTCTCCTCCGCAACGGGCGCTTCGTCCACCGCGGTTTCAGCTTCCTTGGCATTGGGCATCGCGATCAGCTCCGTCCTGCGCGGGTCGGCAAACTTCTTTTTTACCTCTTCCAGCTCCTCGCAGATCAGCGCCATCAGCTTCTTTTCGCTCTTCAGAATCGCCTGCAGCTTTGCGATCTTCTTCTGCAGCTGGGCATATTCCTCGCGCAGCGTGAGGATCTCAAGCCCGGTCAGCCTCTGCAGACGCATGTCCAGAATGGCCTGCGCCTGAATTTCGGTGAGATCAAACTGCGCAACCAGGCCGGCGCGCGCCTCTTTGGGCGTTTTGCTTGCGCGGATGAGCTTGATGATCGCGTCGAGATTATCGACCGCAACGATCAATCCCTCCAGTATATGCGCCCTCGCCTCAGCCTGTTCCAGATCGAACCTCGTTCGCCGGGTGACCACGCTCTTCCTGTGGCGGATATAATGCCCCAGCGCGGTCTTCAGACCCATCTGCACGGGCTTTCCTCCTGCAATGGCCACCATATTCACGCCGAAAGTGACCTGCATATCGGAATACTTATACAGCGCGGCCAGCGTCTTTTGCACGTCCGCATCCTTTTTCAGCTCCACAACGGCGCGCAGACCCGTGCGGTCCGATTCATCGCGGATATCATAAATGCCGGAGAACAGCGCCTTCTTTTCCTCGGAAAGCTTCAAAATCTTTTCCAGCATGGCCGCCTTGTTCACCTGATAGGGCATCTCAGTGATCACGATCAGGCTGCGGCCTGCCGGGCCGGGCTCGATATGCGTCTTTGCGCGCACCTGCAGCTTTGCGCGCCCGGTCTCATAAGCCTGAAAAAGCTCCTGCGGGTCGTTGATCAGCTGGCCTCCTGTCGGGAAATCCGGCGCAGGCAGCACCTGCATCAGCTCCGCGGTCGTAATATCAGGGTTCTTGATCTGCGCGATAGCGGCGTCGATCGTCTCGCCCAGATTGTGCGGCGGGATGTTCGTCGCAAGACCGACGGCAATGCCGCTCGCGCCGTTCACCAGCAGGTTCGGGAACGCGCCGGGCAACATGTCCGGCTCCTTGCGCGTGTCGTCAAAATTCAGCCGGAAGGAGACGGTGTCCTTCTCGATATCCTGCAAAAGCTCCAGCGCCAGCGGCGCAAGGCGCGCCTCAGTATAGCGCATCGCCGCAGGGCTGTCGCCGTCGATAGAGCCGAAATTGCCGTGGCCGTCCACCAGCATGCCGCGCATCACAAAATCCTGCGCCATGCGGGCCAGAGCGTCGTACACGCTGCTGTCGCCGTGCGGATGGTACTTGCCCATGCAGTCGCCGGTGATGCGCGCGCACTTCTTATGCGGCTTGTCCGGCGTGATGCCCAACTCCATCATGGTATACAGAATGCGCCTCTGCACGGGCTTGAGTCCGTCCTCCACGCGCGGCAGAGCGCGCTCCAGAATGACGAATTCGGAATACGGGATCATGCTGTCGTGCATGACCGATTCCATCGATTTTTGCAATATGATCTCGCCCTTGGGCGGTTCTTTTTTCTTTTCCCGGGGCATGGTATCCTCCTAAATTCCTGAAAAAGGGCTTGATCAGGCCTCGTAGTTCTCGCTGCGGGCCTCGAAATTGTCCTCGCGGTTGATATCGGCAAACGCGGTGATGTATTCGCGCCTCGGTTCCACCTTGTCGCCCATCAGCACCGTCACCATGCGGTCGGCCTCGGCCGCGTCCTCAATCGTGACTTGAATCAGCTTTCTGTCGGCCGGGTTCATGGTGGTCTCCCAAAGCTGCTCCGGGTTCATCTCGCCAAGGCCCTTGTACCTTTGCACAAGATATCCCCTGCCAAGCTGCTTCGCCGCCTCGGCCAGTTCCTTGTCGTCGTAGCAATAGATGCTCTTGTCGCCCTTATACGCCTTGTACAGCGGCGGAAGGCCGATGAACACATGCCCTTCGGTGATCAGCGAGCGCATGTAGCGGAAAAAGAACGTAAGCAGGATGGCCCGGATGTGCGCGCCATCCTGGTCCGCATCAGAAAGGATGATGACCTTGTAATACTTCAATCGCGAAATATCGAAATCCTCGCCGATACCGGTGCCCAGCGCCGTAATGACGGAGCGGAACTCCTCGTTCGCCAGCACCTGATCGATGCGCTTCTTCTCCGCATTGAGCGGCTTACCGCGCAGGGGAAGAATCGCCTGCGTGTGGCGGTCGCGGCCCTGCTTGGCGCTGCCGCCGGCGCTGTCGCCCTCCACGATGAACAGCTCGTTGTCCGCCGCGCGCCTGCCCGTGCAGGAGGAGAGCTTGCCCACCAGCGGAGCGGCCTCCAGC
>JAFQGN010000165.1 GCA_017398245.1 Clostridia bacterium
CGAACCGGTACGCCGCCTCTTCCCGTTTCCTCTGAAAACGCACGCCGGCCAGCACGTCGCCCTCGCCGAAATCCTCCGGATATACGCCCACCAGCAGCGCCGCGGTCGCATTTTCTTTATCGCGCGCGTAGTCGCTCATGCCGTTCGTGCATACGCGTCCCTCTTCCGAAGCTGCCGCGACCACCGTGCCGCCCGGGCACATGCAGAATGTGTATACGCCTCTGCCGTCCGCCACGCGTGTATTCAGCTTGTAATCCGCCGCGCCGAGGCCTTTATGTCCGGCAAAGCGGCCGTACTGCGCTTTGTCGATGCTGCTCTGCTTCTGCTCTATGCGCGCGCCGATGGAAAACGGCTTGCGCTCCATGGGGATCGCGCGCGCCAGCAGCATTTCCAGCGTATCGCGCGCGCTGTGGCCGATGGCGAGAAGGATGTTCTCCGTCTCGATCTCTATTCGTTCGCCCCTGCGCTGCAGCACCGCGCCTGTGATGCACCCGCCTTCGATGCGCAAGTCGACCAGCCGCGTCTCATGCAGCACCTCTCCGCCCAGCAGGCGGATCTTTTCGCGGATATTGCGCACCACGCCGGGCAGCCTGTCGGTTCCGATGTGCGGCTTCGCGTCGTACAGGATCTCCTCCGGCGCGCCCGCCTCCACTAAATCTTCCAGAACCTGCCTGCAGCGCGGGTCGGAAATGCCTGTGTTCAGCTTTCCGTCGGAAAACGCGCCTGCGCCGCCTTCGCCGAACTGCACGTTGGAATCCACGTCCAGCGGCCCGCCGCTCCAGAACAGCTCGATATCCCGGCTGCGCGTGTCCACATCGCGCCCGCGTTCGATGATCAGCGGTTCAAGCCCCAGCCGCGCCAGCGTCAGCCCGGCGAACAGGCCTGCAGGGCCGAGTCCGACCACCAGCGGCCTGTGGGAAAGCGCGCGCGGCTTTGGCGGCGCCGCCTTTTTTGCGGGCTGAACTTCGTTAAGCTGCAGGCCTCTGGGCGGATGCAGCCGCACCTTGGATGCGATCTCGATCGTCAGCACAAGGTGCACGTCGCCCTTGTCCCGCGCGTCGATGGACCGCTTCACCATCCGGCAGGAGGAAAGCTCCTCCTCGCGAATGTGCAGCGCCTTCGCCGCGATCCGCTTCAGGTCTTTCTCTCCCGTCTCCAGCGGGGCCTTTATGTTTGCCGCGCGATAGATGCGAATACTTTCGCTCATGCGTACCTCCGTAATTGGTAAAGAATAAACAGAACATGGTCTGTATTTAAAAATGCTTGAAAATCATAGGTTTTTTGCTCATGAATCAAACAGAAAACAGACCGAAGTCTTACAAAGAACCGGCTGCGCTCTGCCCGGCCAGCATGCCGCTCGACCACGCCCACTGCAGGTTGAAGCCGCCGCAGTCGCCATCGATATCGAGCACTTCGCCCGCAGCATACAACCCCGGAACGACGCGCGACTGCATCGTGTTCACATCGAATCCCTTCAGGTCGATGCCGCCCGCCGTTACCTGTGCGCTGTCGAACCCCTTCACTCCCTTCACCTGCAGCCGCCATCCGGTCAGCACAGCGGCAAGATCCCGCGCCTCGCGTTCGGTCAGCGTATCGGCCGTCCTCGTCAGCGGAACGACGCCCGCCTGTTTACAGACTGTCTGGCCGATCCGCTTCGATACCAGTCCGGTCAAAAAGTCGTTCATCTCGCGCCCGGGCATGCTCTTTGCGCGGAAAATCAATTCCTTACAAAGAGACTCCGGTCGGTCAGGTAAAATATGCAGCCATAGCTCGGCCTTTTTCTTCTGCTTCAAGGCGTCCGCAGCCATGCGGGAAAGCTGCATCACGGCGATGCCGGACAGGCTCCCCTCCGCGAACAGGATCTCGCCCTGTTCCTTGCGTACGAGTTTGCCGTCTACCGCCAGTGTGATGCCGCCCTGATACCGCAACCCCTTGAGCGCGCGGATCGGCTCCGCCTCGGTGTCGATCTGCGTCAGCGCGGGCCTGCGCGTAATCGCGTTGTGCCCCAGCGCGCTCAGCAACTTCACGCCCGCGTCCGTACCGCCGATCTTCGGCGCAGCCATGCCGCCCGCGCAGACGATCACGCGCAGCGCGCGCAAATTTTCGCCAGTAGAGGGCTGCAGCAGGAAAAACTCCCCCTGCTTTTTGATGGCTGTGCAGTCAAATTCGCATATTTCTTCCACGCCAAGCTCAGCGCATTTCAGCCGCAGGCTGTCCAGCACCGCCGCCGCCTGATTGCAAAGCGGATACACGCGCCCCTCCTCATCGGAAACGGTGCGCAGACCCATTTTCAGGAACGCTTTGCACACGTCCCTTGGCGGAAAACGCCCGATGACCTGCAGTGCAAAATCCGACGCGCCGTGGTAACCGCCTTCGGATGCGGAAAGATTGCTCAAATTGCAGCGCCCGTTTCCGGTCGAAAGCAGCTTTCGGCCCACTCTCTGCGCCCGTTCCACGATGCCGATGCGCAGCCGCGGCGCGGTCTGCGCAGCCGTTATAGCCGCCATCAGGCCGGAAGCCCCTCCGCCGATAATGGCGATATCAAGCGTTTTCATTCGTCAAATGCGAGCTGTTTCATCGTGCCTTCGCCCGCCAGAAGGCAGCAGTCGTGCAGTG
This sequence comes from Clostridia bacterium, assembly GCA_017398245.1. The sequence goes on from JAFQGN010000165.1 coordinate 2,617, forward strand.
CGCGCGAACAGGCGGTGTACAGCCTGCAGCGCTCGTCGTCCGTCAGTTCCGCGTCCGGCCAAACGACCGCGACCGCGTCAAATTCCAGTCCCTTGAGCAAATGATACCCCGTCAGCACCGGCTGATTGCCCTCGGGCAGCATGTCTTCTTCATCGGTGAGCAGCATCGCCTCCGGAACGACAGAGCGCAGCACCTTGGCTTCCGCCATCGTCCTCGTGACTACGGCAACGGAGCCGATCTTCTTCTCCGCCCATTCATCCAGCTTTGCGCGCAGAGCCTCCGGCGAATACACGCCGTGCAGCGGCACCGCGCCGTCGCGCCCGATGGGCTCCAGCTCCTTTTTCTCCGGCAAAATCGCGCTGAGCAGCCGCGTGATGGGCAAAGTGGAGCGATAGCAGCGCGAAAGATACTGCACAGGCGCGTTCGGTTTGCCAAAACACGCGCCCCAGGCCGCCGGTTCGCATTTGGGCAGCAGGGGAGAGGTTCGCTGGTTCGGGTCGCCCAGAATAGTGATCTGCGCGCGCGGGTAGTTCAGCCGCAGCGCGCGTAAATTCAGTTCGGTATAATCCTGCGCCTCGTCGATGATCAGCTGTTTGATGGACGTATCCGGCTTTGCGAACCCCAGCCGCAGCATCAGATAGGCGATCGCCGGCGCGTCCTCCCACCAGATCAGACCGCGGATCGCATTCTGCTTTGCGGCCAGATACATGCTCTCGTCTTCGCCCACCGCCTGTGCATACAGCTCCAGCGGGTCCACCGTAAGCATTTCCTTCATTTTTCCGCGCACCGGGCCGAGCCTTTGCGAAATGGCCATGCGCACGGCGAATTCCAGCTCTTTTCCCTTGTGCGAGCCCACAAGTTTCTCTTCATACTGCGCCTTGAGCGTGCGTTCCCATTCGCGCAGCCGCGCCTCCAGTACGGTCTGTATGCGGGTCAGACGCAGCGCGGGGTTGAGCAGCCGAAATTCCACCCGGTACATATGCTCAAGATCTTTCTTTTCCGCCAGCACATTCTTTCCCAGCTTCAGCGTTTCAAACTGCGGGCCGAAATCGAAATAGTTTTCGGCAAACGCCTCTATGTTCAGACGGAAATCCTGCGTGCTCTTGTAGGCGATGCTCTCCTTGCGGAAGCTGCTCGATCCGGTCAGCGCCACCTCGCTCTGTTCCAGCGGCGTCTCCGTGCGCATTTTTAGGATCCTCTGGATCACATTGTGCATCGTGAAGCTGCCCACGTTTTCTTCGCCAAGATCGGGCAGCACATTGGAAATATAATCGATAAACGCGCTGCTGGGGGAGATCACGGCGATGTGCGCCGCGTCCAGCTGATCGCGGTTGTTGTACAAAAGATAGCTCGCCCTGTGCAGCGCGACGCTCGTTTTGCCCGAGCCCGCCGCGCCCACCACGCACAGCACCGGCTCCTTTTCCAGCCGGATCACGGCGTTCTGCTCCTGCTGTATCGTGGAAACGATCTGCCGCATGTGGCGCGAAGTGGCGTTGGAAAGTATATCCAGCAGCATTTCGTCGTCGATGGATACGTCCGTGTCCACGAAATACTCCAGCCGCCCCTCGTTCATCTTGTACTGCCGCTTGAGAGTCAGAACGCCCTGAATTTCGCCCTCGGGGCATTTATAGGAAGCCGGCCCGGGCTGCGCGTCGTAATACAGGCTGCAGATCGGCGCGCGCCAGTCGTGCACGGCGATATCGCCCTTTTCATCCGTCAGCGAATACAGGCCGATCACGATCTTTTCGGCCTCCTGCGCACCTTCCTCGGCAAAGTCCACGCGCGCAAAAAACGGCGTGAGCAGCATGCGCTCATACCGGCGCACCATGTCCTCGTTAAAGGCCTTGCGCGCCACATATCGGTCCAGATCGATCGAAAGCTGTTCCAGATCCTTAGCCGAAAGCGCAGTCGGCTTGAGGCGCAGCTCTTCCCATGCGTCGGCAAGCAATGCGCGTATGGTCTGGCTGTGCTGCCCGTTGAAATCCTCAGACTGGTTGATCACAGCGTAGAGAAGCTGCTGTACATGCGCGGCATATTCCCGCTCCTGAAGCAGTTCGTCTCTGTGTTCCATGGGCGTTTTCGCTCCTTTCGGCTCCGGTCACGACCGTATTTTATCCACCATTTTATCATAATACACAAAGTGGCCGTGCGCAAGCGTTTTTTGCGCAGAATAAAACCGCCGGGCCCCGCAATGGGAGCCCGGCGATGTCGGGATGCGAAATATCAGGAAAGGAAAAAGCGTCAGTCGATGGCGGGCACTTTCAGCGTCACATCGATCTCGATCGTTTCGAAGGAGTTCGATCCGCTGCCGGAATACCCGCGGCCAAAGATGGAATTGCCGTACTGGCTGCCGTAGCCGTATCCGTAGCCGGAATTGGTGTTGCTGCCGGCAAAGAGGCTTGCAATGTTGTATACGCGGGTCGGATCGGAATAGCGTACCACGGTGATCGTTACGGTATCGCCGTCCTTGTGCTGGTCCAGTTCGGTGGTCAGTTCCACCATGTCGGTCACCTTCACGCCATCCACGGCGGTGATGCAGTCAAACTGCTCAATGCCCGCAGCGGCCGCCGGGCCGTCTTCCAGCACCGTCGCCACCAGAACGCTGGCCGGCGCATAATCGGTCATCGCCTCGTCCGGGCCGTCCAGAGAAGTCGCGGTGATGCCCATCTGCGGCCTCTGTACCTCGCCGTATTCGATCAGATCCATCGCGATGGGGTAGGCGGTGTCCACCGGAATGGCGAACCCGAGGCCTTCAAAGCTGACGTTGGAATAGGAAGAGGCGCCGTACTTGAGGGTGTTGATGCCCACCAGCTGCCCCGCCGCGTTGAACAGGCCGCCGCCGGAATTGCCGGAATTGATGGGGGCATCGTGCTGGATGTACTTGATCGCGCGGGAAGTATTGCTCGCGCTCACATTGCGCTCCAGCGCGGAGACGATACCCTGCGTGACTGTGTTCGCCAGCTGTTCGCCGCCGGGATTGCCAATGGCGATCACCGTGGAGCCGACCAGCAGGCCGGAAGTGGTGCCCACCTGTACCGGAATGAGCTCATCCTGCCTCTCGTTCAGCTGCAGAACGGCCAGATCGGTCGAAGAATCCGAGCCCACCAGATGCGCCTTGGCATACGTTCCGTCGGGCATGAGCACTTCGAAGGACGTGCAGTTTTCGATCACGTGGTGGTTGGTCAGAACATAGCCGCCCTCGGCGATGACCACGCCGGAGCCCTGGCTGTACAGCGTGTCCTTCTGGCCCTGTTCGCGGCTCCAGTTCTGCGTGTAGCTGGAAACGCCCACCACGCTGTTTGCCGTGTCCTGGTACACCTTGATCGCCGGGCTCGGGTCAAAAGCGGGAGCGATCAGTTCGGTCTCGGCTGCCGCGCCGCCGGCGATCATCCCGCCGCCGAAAGCGGTCAGCAGCATCGTCATAGCGATCAGAGCCGCTAAAAACTTGGATCTGTTGTTGTTCTTCATATTGCTTACCTCCTGTTTGTTTATCATGCTTTCGCATTGGTTATCCTTGGTACGCTTAAAGGATAACACGAAAAATCAGAAGATTTATGAACGATCCTTGAACATAGCGCGCAATCATCTTGGCAAATCGGAAAATGATTTGTGAACGGTCGTTTTTCGCTTGTGGATATCCGCTGCCGGATGCTATAATGCATACGGAATACAGGCGCGTTTTGCTTATTGTATGAAGCGCGGCGCGCTGCGATACATCAAAGGAGGTCAACGTTTATGATGACCCGGCGGATCGCCCTTCTCAAAGAGCATATTATAGGTAAAAAACACCATTCCCTGCGCAGGAATGTGCAGCCCGATATTTCCATTTATCGCGATCCCGCTCTGCCGGATCATCGCCGCACCGCTCTTCGCATGCAGCTACAGCTTGCGCAGGAGCAGCCCGTTCTGCTCGACGGCGAGCGCATCGCCTTTTTGCGTACCTCCGCGCCGCTGCCCTTTGTTTTTGCCGAAGAGGAATGGAAAGAGATCTCCTCTAAATCGTATATTCACGAACTGGGCAACCTTTCCAATCTTTCGGCCGATTGGGGCTCCGTCATCGCAAGCGGCCTGCTTGTCGTAAGGGAAAAGCTCGCGCCCAAGGGTGATGGGAACGACCCGTGGCGCGAGTCCGTGCGCATTTCGATCGACGCCGTGCTCAGTCTCGCCGCCCGCTACGCCGCCTTTGCCCGCGAAAACGGCAGAGACGATATCGCCGACCGGCTGGAGCGCGTTCCGGCCTATGGCGCGCGCAATTTCCCGGAAGCGCTGCAGTCGCTGCGCGTTCTGCATTACGCCGCCTGGTGCGAGGGCGATTACCACGTCACCCTCGGCCGGTTCGACCAGTATATGCGCCCCTATTTTGATGCCGATATGGCCTCCGGCATGACAAAGGACGAAGCGCTGGAATGGATCGAGGAATTCTTCCTCTCCTGCAATCGCGACAGCGACCTCTACACCGGCATGCAGCAGGGCGATAACGGCCAGAGCCTCGTTCTCGGCGGCCTTACGCCCGAAGGCGAGGACGGCTACAGCCTGCTGAGCGAACTTTGCCTGGAAGCCAGCGCGGATCTTCGCGTGATCGACCCGAAGATCAACCTGCGCGTACACAAGAACACCCCTATCGAAGCCTATATCCTCGGCACGAAGCTGACCAGGCTCGGCCTCGGCTTCCCGCAGTACGATAACGACGACGTCGTCATCCCCGGCCTCATGGCCCTCGGCTATGAGGAAAAGGACGCGCGCGATTATGTCGTCGCCGCCTGCTGGGAATTCATCATTCCCGGAAAGGGCATGGAGGTTGTCAATATCGACGCCATGTCTCTGGCCGATGTGGTCAAGACCGTCGTCCTGCGCGAACTTCCCACAGCGCAGAATATGGACGATCTGAAGCAGGCCGTGCAGGCCGAGCTCAAATCCCGCGCGGCCTCATATCCCGAAAAGCATAAGGGCCTCTATTTCATCCCGTCCGCCTATTTCTCCATTTTCTTTGAAAACTGCGTGGAGACGGGGCGCGATATCACCTGCGGCTGCAAATACAATAACTACGGCATCCACGGCACCGGCCTTGCCACCGCGGCCGATTCCCTCGCCGCCGTCGAGGAGATGGTCTTCACCCGCGGCTGCGATAAGCAGGCTTTCCTTTCCGCCATGGAACAGGATTTCGCCTCCGACCCGCAGCTGCGCCATGCCCTGCGCGAGGAATGCCCCAAAATGGGCAACGATGACGACCGCGCCGACCGCTACGCCGCCTTCCTGCTCGATTCCTTCGCCTCCTCGCTCAAGGGCCTGAAGAACGATCGCGGCGGTATCTATCGCGCCGGCACGGGCTCCGCCATGTTCTATGTCACCCATGCCTCCGCCCTCGGCGCCACGCCCGACGGCCGCCTTGCCGATGAACCCCTCCCGGCCAATTACGCGCCCTCCCTGTGCGCCAAGGTGAAGGGCCCGGCCTCCGTGCTGCGCTCCTTTGCCAAGCCGGACCTCGCCAAAACCATCAATGGCGGCCCGCTCACCATCGAATTCCACGATTCCGTCTTCCGCAATGAAGAAGCAGTCCTGAAGGCCGCGCAGCTCGTGCGCTTTTTCATGCTGCAGGGCGGACACCAGCTGCAGCTGAACACCGTCAATAAGGAGACTTTGCTCGATGCGCAGGCCCATCCCGAAAACTACAAAAACCTCATTGTGCGCGTGTGGGGCTGGAGCGGCTATTTTGTGGAACTGGACAAATGCTATCAGGATCACATCATCCGCCGCGTGGAGATGACGCTGTGAACGGCACGATCTTCGATATCAAGGAATTCGCCGTGTACGACGGCCCCGGCATCCGCACCACGGTCTTTCTCAAGGGCTGTCCGCTGCGCTGCAAATGGTGCCATAACCCGGAAGGGCTGCTGCACAAAACGCAGCTCATGGTCTCCACCGCCGCCTGCACCCATTGCGGCGAGTGCAAAGCCCATTGCACGCACGAGGAATGCATCGCCTGCGGC
>JAFQGN010000166.1 GCA_017398245.1 Clostridia bacterium
GATATCGTACTGCGCCCCGCTGCGCGTTTTATCCGCAAAAATATAGGCGTTGCCGGCGTAATGCTCGCCCAGTTCCAGCATCCGCTCCATCACCTCGCGCGAAGCTGCGATCAAAAACAGACTGGATTCGGCTTTTTCCGTGCGAACCTTCAGCTTGCGCAGGGCTTCCCTCGCGCCGGTCTCGATGCTTGCCACCCAGCCGCTGCCGCCGCAGTGCGGGCAATGCTCGCTCACCAGCCTGTGCACGGGCTGATGGAACTTGTGCCGCGTCAGTTCAACAAGCCCGAGGCTCGTGAACCCGCCCAAATTCGTCCTCGCCCTGTCCGCGCCCAGCGCCTCTTCAAACACCCGCAGCACTTCTTTTTCGTGCTCCGGCTTATCCATATCGATAAAATCCACCACCACGATGCCGCCGATGTCCCTCAGCCGCAATTGCCTTGCGATCTCGGCCGCCGCCTCGCAGTTTGTGGTGAACACCGTCTCCTCCAGATCATTCTTTCCCACAAACGCGCCCGTGTTCACATCGATCACGGTCAGCGCCTCGGTGTAATCGATCACGATGGTGCCGCCGCTTTTGAGCGTCACCTGCCGCTCAAGCGCCTTTTTGACCATGCTGTCGATGTGCTCGTGTTCAAACATCCAGTCGCACTCGCGGTAGAGCCTGATCTTGTCCTGCGCATCCTGTGCAACAATGGCAGCAAAATCCAGCGCCGCTTCGTATGTCTGCCTGTCGTCGAACCAGATCGCTTCCGTCTCGCTCGTCAGCAGATCGCGCACCGCCCGGAATTCCAGCGAGGAATCCGAAAACAGCAGCGCAGGCGCCTTGCTATGCTCCGCGCGCGCGCAGATCCTCTTCCATACGCTGTCCAGCAGCCCGGCCTCGCGCGCCAGAACCTCCTCCGGCTGGTTTGCCGCCGCCGTGCGCACGATCAGCCCGCTGCCCTGCGGCTTCACTCTTCCGGCGATTTTCGCCAGCCTGTTTCGCTCGGCATTCTCGCCGATCTTGCGGGAAACGCCCACATAATCCAGCGTCGGCAGATACACCAGCAGAGACCCTGCGATGGTCACATTGCCGGAAATGCGCGGGCCCTTTGCGCCGGAGGTCTCCTTCACCACCTGCACAAGCATCTCCTGCCCGCGGCGGATGTTCCCCCCGCGCCTGCGGATCTGCTCCTTCAGGCTGTCGGTCATGTCCCCCCGGCCCACGGCGATGTCGTCCAGCGAAAGATACCCGTTCTTTTCCAGCCCGATGTTCACAAACGAAGCCTGTATGCCGGGCAAAATATCGCGCACAACTCCCTTATAAATGTTCCCGTTCAGCTTCTCGGAGCCCGGCCTGTCCACGGCGTATTCCACAAGCACGCCGTCCTCCAGCACCGCCATGCGCTTCTGGCCCAGAAATGTTTCGACAAAAACCTCTCTGCGCATCCCTTACAGCTCCATCAGGGGCTTCATTTCGCCCTTGTCGTTCTGCCCCAGCAGGCTCAGCCTGTGCACGCGGATCTCCGGCTCTTCCACGCCGGCCATTTTGGCCAGCTCGCGCACCAGCAGATCGGGCTTGAGCGTCGCGCGCTCGGTCAGGTTCAGCCTTGCATAGAATATGTTCCCCTCGCGCAGATCGGGCTTCAGGATATGCGTCATCTCGCGGATATCCGCTTCCTTTTCGCCGGTCTTGGTCTTGCGCATGGCGATCACATGCTCTTTTGCCATATATTCGTCGATCTGTTCCACGATCTTCGCGCCGTCCGCTCCTTCCACGGCAATCATATAATCCGCTGCGGTGAGCAGGGCCATCGGCGCGCTCTTTCTGTCGTCCAGAACGCGCGCGGCCAGCACTGGCAGATCCGGCGGCAGCGCGGCAGCCATCTGCTCAGCGGCCTCCTGCGCGCTCACATCCTTCGCCATGCGGATCTCCAGCACTTCGTATTCGCTCGTCCAGCCCATCGCCATTGCGGAGCCAAAGCTCATCAGCGGGTGCGGGTTGAACCCCTGCGACCAGGCGATCGGCAGCTCCGTCCTGTTCAGCGCGCGCTGCATAAAGCGCTGCAGATCAAGGTGCGAAACATAGCGCAGCCTCTCCGTTTTTCCGAATTTCAGCCATATCTTCATTTTTCACAGGCTCCTTCATATCGCTTCATGCCGCATCCGGTGCATCCCTGACGGCAGTCGCGGGTCGTTTCGGCGCGCTGCGCCTTTTCCCATTCCGAAATGAGATAGCGCTTTTCCACGCCGCAGTCCAGCATATCCCACGCGTTCACTTCGTCGATACTGCGTTCGCGCAGTGCATAGAAATCCGGATCCACGCCCGCCTTTTCGAACGCTTCCATCCACTTGTCCATCTTGAAATGCTCGCTCCAGCTGTCAAACCGGCAGCCGCTGCGCCATGCGATCTCCAGCGCGTCAGCCAGCTTCCTGTCGCCGCGGGCGAGGACCGCCTCGATATAGCTCACGTCCGGCGCATGATACTTGAAATCCACGCCCTTGATGGCTGCCAGCTTTTCCTTGAGCCTCTGCTGCCTGCGGATGACGGTCTCAGCGTCCAGCTGACCGCTCCACTGGAACGGCGTGAACGGCTTGGGGATGAACACCGAAGCGCTCACCGTGATGCGCAGGCCCGGCGCCCTCTTGTTCTTGGGCACCTGGAAGTACCTCGCGCGCACCTTTGCGGCCAGATCGGCAATGCCGTCCACATCCTCGTCCGTTTCGGTCGGAAGCCCAATCATGAAATACAGCTTCACCGCGCTCCAGCCCTCGTCGAACGCATCGCCCACCGAGCGCATCAGGTCTTCCTCCGTCACGCCCTTGTTGATCACGTCGCGCAGCCTTTGCGTGCCGGCTTCGGGCGCAAGGGTCAGCGCGGTCTTTTTCACCTTCTGCGTCTCGGCAAGGGTGTCCTTCAGATACGAGTCGATGCGCAGCGAGGGCAGCGAAATGCGCACCCTCTTTTCCTGATACTTGCGCACCATCTCCTTCGCCAGCTCCGGAAGGCACGAATAATCGCCGCTCGAAAGACTCATCAGCGAAATCTCGTCATAACCCGTCGCCTTGACCAGCTTATCGGCAATTTCCAGCAGCCTGTCCATGCTCCTCTCGCGCACGGGCCTGTACAGCATGCCCGCCTGACAGAAGCGGCAGCCCCTCGTGCATCCGCGGAAGATCTCCAGCATGATGCGGTCGTGCACCACTTCGCCATAGGGGACGATCAGCTTTTCCGGGTAATCCGCGGCGGTCAGATCGTTCACCAGCGCCTTGTACACCAGCTCCTTCGCGCCGGAGCCCTCCTTGGGCGTATAACTCCTGATCGTGCCGTCCTCGTTATATTCCACATCGTAGAGACTGGGCACATACACGCCCTGCACCTGCGTCACGCGCCTGAGGAACTCTTCCCTCGGCGCGCCTTCTTTTTTCCACTGCGCGTAGATGTCCAGATACTCGTGCGTGCTCCTCTCGCCGTCGCCGATGATAAAGAAATCAAAAAACGGCGCAAGCGGCTCCGGGTTGAACGCGCAGGAGCCGCCCGCCACGATGAACGGGCCGTCCTTGCGGTCCTCCGCCCTCAGCGGGATTCCCGCCAGGTCCAGCGCGGAGAGGATATTCGTGTAGCTCATCTCGTACTGCAGCGTGATGCCTACGATGTCAAATTCCTTCACCGGCGTGCGGCTTTCCATGGAAAACAGCGGCACATTTTCCTTGCGCATAAGGTCTTCCATGTCCACCCACGGCGAGAACACGCGCTCGCACCAGGCGTCCTTCCTGTCATTGATGGTATGATACAGAATCTTCATGCCCAAATTGGACATGCCTACTTCGTACGTATCCGGGAACAGGAACGCATAGCGGATATCGACGTCCTCCGCATTTTTCATAATGCTGCCGAACTCGCCGCCCATATATCTCGAGGGCTTCTCCACGTGTTTCAAAAGCGCGTCCACTCTCTGCGTCATTTCCAAGCCAATTCACTCCCAATATCATCGTCTGCCCAAAGCCGCTTCCTATTAAACGAGCCGCTTTGGGGTATCGCCTATCTTATCCAGTATACTTTACCACCGCGCGCGCATTTGTGCAATGCATGTCCCGTTAAACGCGGTGAAACCTTTCGCTCTTTCTGGTAAACAACCCGCCTCATTTCCGCCAAAACAAACAACTCCGCGCGCTCCGTTCGGCAATCGCCAAAGAAACACGCGGAGTTATGGAATTGTCCCGACCGCATCATGCCGCTTATTGTAGCGTTCGCGCCTTCAGCCTACGTCCGAAACGAAAATCAGGCATGATTCCAACCTGATATTACCACAAAACACAGCTTTCAGCAAGTGCATGCCACACAAAGTACCACGCCGCCCCCGCTTCGCAAGACGCCTGCCGATCCACCAAATATACTTTTGCTCCGCAAGCCTCAGCAGCCCGTTTCCCCTTCCGCCACGCAAAAAGACAGGCTTTCGCCTGTCTTTTCCCGGGAAAACCTATCCCCCGCCGGAAGCCTCCCGCATCTGCCGCAGAAGCTTCTTCTCCCGCCGGCACACCTGCACCTGCGTCATGCCGAGAATCTCGCCCGTCTCCGTCTGCGTCTTTCCCGCCCTGTACCGCAGCTCGATCAGCCGCCTGTCCTGCTCCTCCAGCGCGCCCAGCAGCTGCCTCAGCACGATCCCCTCCTCGATCCCCGCCACCTCGCCTCCGGGGATCAGCTCGCCGTTCGTCACATTTTCCATTCCCGGCGCGGGCGCGTCCAGCGAGATCAGCGGCCGCCGCGCCCCGTAAGAAAGCGCGATCTCCTCTTTCGTCAGTCCTGTTTTTTCGGAAATCTGCGCAAATGTCGGCGCGCTGCCCGTCTGCGCGGTCAGCTCCTCCTCGCATTTTGCAATCAGCGCCGCCTTTTCGCGAATGGAACGCGCCACATGCACCTGCCCTCCGTCGCGCAGGAGCCTGCGCATCTCGCCCATGATCACCGGCACCGCATACGTCGAAAACGCCGTGCCGAACCCCGGCTCGTACCTGCGCACCGCCTTCATCAGCCCGATGCACCCGCTCTGAAACAAATCCTCGTATTCCGCCTCCGCGCGGCTGAACCGCTTTGCGATATGCGCCACCAGAGGCAGGTTTTCCACCACGGCCTCGGCAAACGCCTCTTCGTCTCCCTCCCACGCCCGCAGCACGGCGTCGCGCCGCCCGTCTCCCGCGCTCCGTCGTTCTTCCTGCGCGCCGTCTGCGCCGCATTCCGCTCCGCCAAAGCCCCCGGGCGGATCACCCGCAACGCCCGCCGTCTCACAAGAACTCTGCCCTGCACAGCCGCGTCCCCATCCAATCCGGTAGCCACCATCCGCTAAAGCGCCGCATTCGTCTCCCTTGAGCGCATCGCGCCTGCAGGAAACGTCTTTTGCGTCCGGTGCTCGGTATTCTCTATCCAATGCGCCGCCCGCGCTCCCCGTCTTGTCTGCCGCCTTTTCCCGGGAAAACTCTCCGCTTTCGTATTTCCCCTCCCTCAGCGTGCAGCGGCTCCGACCGCCCCCGCGCCGAGCCGCCTGCGCATGCGCACCGTCGTGCCCTCTCCCGGCGCGCTGATCACTTCCACGCTGTCCATAAAGCTCTCCATCACCAAAAATCCCATACCCGCGCGCTCGTCTCCATCGCCGGAAAAAAACGGCCTGCGCGCCATTTCGACGTCCTCGATCCCGCACCCGTTGTCCGTGATCTCGATCTCCACCTCGCCTGCCTCGCCCAGCAGCGCGCGCACGCGCACCATGCCCTTTTTCTCTTTGTACCCATGCACAATGGCGTTCGTCACGGCCTCCGAAACCGCCGTTTTGATGTCGCCCATCTCCTCCAGCGTCGGGTCCTCCGGCACAAGAAACGCCGAGACCGCCATGCGCGCAAAGCCCACGTTTTCCGCTATGGACAAAAAGTCCGCCTTCATTTCGTTGCGGATCCTCATCCTCTTCACCTCCTCAAGCCAGCCTGTCCAGAATCTGATACAGCCCCGAAAGCGCAAACAGCTTTTCCACCGGCCCGCGCGCCCCGCGCAAGGCCACCGTGCCGCCCGTCCGCTTCATCCTCTTGTACCGCCCGATGACCATGCCGATGCCCGAGCTGTCCATAAAATCCAGCTTCTGCACGTCCAGAACCAGCCTTCCCGGCCTGTATTGGTCGATCAGCCCGTCCAGCTCCGCGCGCAGCCCCTCCGCATGCGCCTGATCCAAGTCCCCGTCAATGCCCACGATCAGATCCCGCCCCGCCATCCTGTATGCCAGCACTGTCTATCCGCTCCCGTCTCCCGCCGTCTTAGGCGGTTTATCTGTCCGTATTTTCCTTACGCCGCCGTCCCGCGCGAACCCTTCCGCGAAAGCGCGCTTGCTTTGCCGGAACGCGTCTTTCTTTCGCCCCTCTTCGCGCATTCCGGGCGAATCCGGGCGCATCCTGCCGGGCATACTCTGTATGTATCGCATATCTTTCCGTTTTTCCAGGCGAAATGCCCTCGCCGCAAACCCGGGCAAATAAACCCTTCAGGTGTGACCTGCTCATGAAACGATTTGCAAAATTCCTCCCCGCCGCGCTGCTCCTTCTGCTCGCAGCCGCCGTCCTGCTTCTGGATCTCCCCTCCTGGCAGCCGCTCGATCTGGCCAAAATCACCTCCGCCGGTTCCCGTACTGTCCTCTATGATTCCTCCGGCGCCGAACTCAGCGGCCTCTATTCCGGCGCCGAGCACATCTGGGCGTCCCTTGAGGAAATGCCCGAATACCTGCCGCAGGCCTTCATCGCCGCCGAGGACGCGCGCTTCTACTCCCACCCCGGCGTGGACGTCCGCCGCATATTCGGCGCGCTGCTGAGCAACCTGCGCACCCTCCGCTTTTCCGAGGGCGCGAGCACCATCACCCAGCAGCTCGTGCGCATGACGCATCTCTCCGCCGAAAAGACCATCTCCCGCAAGGCGCAGGAGGCCGTTCTCGCCCTGCGTCTTGAAAAACAGCTTTCCAAAAACGAGATCCTCGAATACTACCTCAACACAGCTTATTTCGGTTCCGGAGCCTATGGCGTGGGCTCCGCAGCGCACGCATATTTCTCCAAAACCGTCTCCGAGCTCACCCTGTCCGAAGCCGCGCTGCTGGCCGGGCTCGTCAAGGCTCCCTCCGCCTACGAACCCGATAAGAACCCGGAAAAGGCCCTCGCCCGCCGCGCTTATGTGCTCTCCGCCATGCTGAAAAACGGCTTCCTGACCCAGCAGCAGCACGATCAGGCGCAGGCAGAACCCCTCGCACTGCATATGCCCGCCCGCGAGACCGCCTCCTTCGGCTGGTATATCGACGCTGTTCTGGAAGAAGCCGTGTCCACGCTCGATATCTCCGCCGAAGCCTTTCTTACCGGCGGATATCGTGTCTTCACTGCGCTCGACCCGGCCATGCAGGCCGAGGCCGACGCCCTCTTTGCCGATCCTGTGCGCTTTCCCGATCCCGCAGCCGACGGAACGCCCGCGCAGGCCGCGCTCGCCGCCGTCGAAC
>JAFQGN010000167.1 GCA_017398245.1 Clostridia bacterium
GCACGCCGGGATGGCCTTGGCGGCGATGGCGGCCTTGGCGATGTCCAGATCGTCGATCCACTGGCAGACGGTCTCGTCGGCCGGGTTGGCGTTGACATACTCGGTGGAGGCGGCGTATTCGGTCAGGAAGGTCTCAAAGGCTTCGGCGTTTTCCTCGAGGAAGCCCTTGCGAACGACGACGGTGCCGGTGACCATGGAGCCGGTCTGGTCCACCTTGTTCCACTCTTCGGTCAGATCCAGTGCCACGCGCAGGCCTTCCACCTGGCTCATGGCGGCGGTCACGAAGGGCTGGGGCAGCATGGCGACGGTGCACAGGCCGCTCTTAATGGCGGCGAGCACTTCCGCGGCTTCGGACTTATATTCGATGGTCACGTCCTTGTCCGGATCGATGCCGGCCTTGGAAAGCACGTGGCGCAGGCCGTATTCCGGAGTGGTGCCCTTGCCGGTGGAGAAGATGGTCGCGCCGCGCAGGTCTTCGATGGACTGCACGGTCTCTCCGTTTTCAACGATGTAGAGCACGCCCAGCACGTTCACAGCGGCCACTTCGATCTTGCCGGTGTTGTTGTACAGGGTGGAAGCCAGGTTGCAGGGAATGAGAGCGATATCGATAGTGCCCTGCGCGATCATGGGGACGATCTCGTTCGCGGCGCCGGCTACGGTGAATTCGTAATCCTGCGCGGTCGCGCTTTCGCTGTCGTCGATCATGAGCTTGACCATGCCCATGGAGGTCGGGCCCTTCATGGAAGCCACGCGAATGGCGGCGGGCTCGGTCTCGGCCATGGAAAGAGAGAAGCACAGGGACACGATGGAAACGATCAGGGCAAATACCAGGAGCTTTTTGATATTCTTCATTGTAAAGCACCTCCTGATGTATATAATACCCCCGATTAGGCGTAACGAACCATCGTTTTATTGTAAATGCTTTCGGTTTGTGGTATACTTCTAATACTATAGGAATATGGGTGCATATACTCTTTCGGCGGGAGACGGGCCGCGCGCGATGCGGGGAGCCGCCTTGCAGCCGGGGAGGGATCTTGCGCAGGGCTTAGGTCGGCCTGCGGGCAGAACGGGCCGGCCTTGCATAACGCATTTGTGAATCTGGACTTTGGAGGGAATGAACATGGCGGCCAGAAAGACGGCGAAGAAGACCTCTTATAAGATCCTTTCCATAGACCCTTATCTCAAGCCTTATGAGAAGGATATCGACCTGCGCATGCAGAGATATGCCGACACGCGCAAGGCGCTGCTGGGCGACGGGGCCGATATTTCCAGCATGGCCAACGGCTATATGTACTTTGGCTTCCACCGCACGGAGACCGGCTGGGTCTACCGCGAGTGGGCGCCCTCGGCCGATGCGATGCATTTGGTGGGCGATTTCAACTCCTGGAACAGGACTTCGCACCCGATGAAGCCGCTCAAGGGCGGCGTGTGGGAGATCCACCTCAAGGGGCGCGATGCGCTCAAGCACGGGCAGTATATCGGCGTGATGGTCACAAACGGCGGCCATCAGGTGCAGAAGGTGCCCACGTACATCCGCTGGACGGGCCAGAACCCCGTGACCTTCCAGCTGACGGGCCGCGTGTATGCCTCTGCGCCCTATCGCTGGCAGAACGAGGGCTTTTTGCGCCGCAAGGTGAGCCCGCTGTTCATTTACGAGGCGCATGTGGGCATGGCGCAGGACAAAGAGGGAATCGGCACGTACCGCGAATTTGCCGACAACGTTCTTCCGCGCATCAAAAAGCAGGGCTATAACGCCGTGCAGATCATGGCCATTGCCGAGCACCCGTATTACGGCTCCTTCGGCTATCAGGTATCCAATTTTTATGCCGCAGCGCACTGGTTCGGCGAGCCGGACGACCTGAAGTATCTGGTCGACACCGCGCACGGGATGGGCATCATGGTGCTGATGGACCTGGTGCACTCGCATTCCTCCGGCAACGAGGGCGAGAGCCTGTATAAATTCGACGGCTCCGAAACGCAGTTTTTCCACACCGGCTCCAAGGGCTGGCACCCGGCATGGAAGACGAGGCTGTTCAACTACGGAAAGCACGAGGTCATCCATTATCTGCTGTCCAATATCAAATATTGGATGGAAGAATTCCATATCGACGGTTTCCGCTTTGACGGCGTGACCAGCATGCTGTACCACGACCATGGCCTTGGCAAGGCCTTCGCCGGGTACGACAGCTATTTCAGCATGAACACCGATACCGAAGCGGTGACGTATCTGCAGCTGGCCACCGAACTGATCCACGCCATCAACCCCTTCGCCGTGGCCATTGCCGAGGATATGTCCGGCATGCCGGGCATGTGCATTCCCATCCGCTACGGCGGCATAGGCTTTGATTACCGGCTGGGCATGGGCGTGCCGGATTTCTGGATCAAAATGCTCAAGGAGATCCCGACGAGCACTGGGATATCGGCAAGCTCTGGTACGAGCTGACCACCTGCCGCCCGCAGGAGAAGGTCATCGGCTACAGCGAAAGCCACGACCAGGCCATGGTGGGCGACAAGACGCTCATCTTCTGGCTGGCCGACGCCGAGATGTACACCGGCATGAACAAGGACTACCACAGCCCGGTCATCGATCGCGCGATCCCGCTGCACAATCTCATCCGCCTGCTCACGCTCACTCTGGCGGGCGACGGCTGGCTCAATTTCATGGGCAACGAATTCGGCCATCCGGAATGGATCGATTTCCCGCGCGAGGGCAACGGCTGGAGCTACAAATACGCGCGCAGGCAGTGGAATCTGGCGGACAACGGCTTCCTGAAATACGAATGGCTGAACAATTTTGACCGCGAGATGCTCAAATTTGTGAAGAAGTATCGTGTGATGGCCAGCCGCGAGGCGACCAAGCTCTGGGACGATTTTGACCAGAAGCTGCTGGTGTTCGCAAAGGGAGATACCATCATCGCCTTCAACCTCGACCCGAACCGCTCGCAGTCCGATTTCTTTATTCCCGTCGGGGCAGTGGGCAAGGGAGACTGGGAGCTGGTGTTCGACACCGACAGGCCCGAATTCGGCGGATACGGCCGCATCGCGCCCAAGCAGAAGTACATCCCGCTGACCGAAAAGGGCAGGGGGCTGGGCATCCGGGTGTATCTGCCCGCGCGCACGGCGATCGCCCTGCGCAGGAAGAAGGGCTGAGAAATGAAGCTGACCACCGCGCACCCTCTGCGCAGCCTTGGGGACTATAAGTTCGTGGTCGTGATGGCACGATACGGCGGCGGGCTGCTGCTGTGCCGCAAAAAGGGGCGCGATACATGGGAGACGCCCGGCGGGCATATCGAGGTGGGGGAGACTCCGATCGATGCTGCGCGGCGCGAGCTCTGGGAAGAGACCGGCGCGGAGGAATTTTCCGTGCGGGAAGGGTTCGATTATTACTGCTGCGACGACGAGGGCTGGGCAAACGGCATGGTCCTGATCGCCGATGTGCAGAAGATGGGTGCATTGCCGCCGGCATTTGAAATGGAAGAGGTGCGTATCTTTTCCGCGCCGCCGGACAGAATGAGCTACCCGCATATACTGCCGGTGCTCTGGGCCGAATACGAGAGACTTTTCGCCCGGGGATGAATCCTTGGGCGACGGAATAGGCAACTACACACAAAACTTTGGGAGGAATACGACTATGCTTAGGATCGCAATGATCAGCAAATGGCACGTACATGCAAAGGGCTATGCCCAGTTCCTTCAGAAGCAGGAAGACGCCGAGATCGTATGCGTGTGGGATGAAGACGCCGCGCGCGGCAGCGAATGGGCCGCGGAGCTGGGCGTAGAATTTATCGCCGATTACGACAAGGTGCTCGCGCGCGAAGACGTGGACGCCGTGTTTATCGATTCTCCGACCAATATGCACAAAGAGCTGATGATCAAGGCCGCCCGCGCCGGCAAGCATATCTTTACCGAAAAAGTGATGGCGCTGAAGGTGGCCGATTGTGACGAGATCATCGCCGAGATCGAAAAGGCCGGCGTGAAGTTCGGCATCTCCTTCCCGCATCGCTGCATGCCGCGCAACCTGTTTGTGAAGGAAGCGGTGGAAAGCGGCGCTGTGGGCGATGTGACCGTGCTGCGCGTGCGCAACTGCCATAACGGCGCTCTGGCCAACTGGCTGCCCGATTACTGGTACGACCCGGAGACCACCGGCGGCGGCGCGATGATGGACCTGGGCGCTCACCCGATGTATCTGAGCAGCTGGATCCTGGGCAAGCCCACCCGCATCACCTCCATGTTCAACAACAAGACCCCGCGCCCGGTGGAAGACAACTCCGTGTGCACGATCGAATTTGAGAACAAGGCGATCGCCATTTCCGAAACCAGCCTCGTCTCGCCCATGACCCCGGTCATGATGGAAATCTACGGCACCAAGGGAGTGATCCTGTGCGTGGATGACGACGTGCGCATCAAGACCGAAGAGACCGTTGCCAAGGTGGAAGGCGGCTGGGTGAAGCCGAAGCTGCCCGAAGAGCTGCCGCACCCGGTGCGCCAGTGGATCGACGGCGTCCTCTACGGCAAGGAGATCCTCTTTGGCACCAAGGAGGCGCGCGCCCTGACCGAGCTGATGGAAGGCGCGTATATCGCCGATAAGGAAGGCAAGACCTATACTTTCTGATAAAAACGAGAAGGTTTTTGCGCGGGGAGAGCGGATGCCATCGGCCGCTCTTCCCGACGCGGGTATGAAAGGAAACGGGAAGCATGGTCTATAATCGCATCAAGAATATTCTGCCGGTGTTCCGCTTTGAAGGTTCTTACATGAAGGTGGAGGAGATGACCAGCGGCAATATCAACAGCACGTATCATCTGTTCTATCGCGGCCGCGGCGGAAAAGTGAACCACTACACGCTGCAGAATATCAACAATTTCGTCTTCAAGGACCCGAAGGCGGCGATGAACAATATCACCGTGGTGACCGAGCACCTGCGCGAGAGCTTTCTTGCCGAGGGGCTCGACCCGGAACGCAGGGTGCTGGAGCTGATCGCCACCAAGGCCGGGGAAACGCTGCATGTGGACCAGTTCGGCTCCTACTGGCGCGCCTACCGGTTTATCGACAAGGCTACGCCGTATGACGAGATCGTCAAGCCGGAGCATTTTTATGAGGCCGGCCGCGCGTTTGGCGAGTTCCAGAAGAGGCTGAGCGATTTCCCTGCCGAGATGCTGGTCGAGACCCTGCCCGATTTCCACAATACCACCAAGCGCTTTTATGCGTTCGTGGCCGCTGTGGCCGCCGATGCTGTGGGACGCGTGGCCGAGGTGGAGGACGAGATCGAATACGTGTTCGAGCACAGGAAGATGAGCGGCGAGATCGTGAAGCTGCTGGCCAAGGGCGAGCTGCCCCTGAGAGTTACGCATAACGACACCAAGCTCAACAATGTTCTGATCGACGACGAGACCGACAAGGCCATCTGCGTGATCGATCTGGACACCGTTATGCCCGGCTGCGCGCTGTACGATTTTGGCGACGCGATCCGCTTCGGCGCATCTACTGCGGCGGAGGACGAAGAAGACACGAGCAAGATCAGCCTGGATATGGACCTGTACCGCCGCTTTACCGAGGGGTTCCTCAGTCAGGTCGTCGGTTTTCTGACCGAAGAGGAGATTTTGCGCCTGCCCCTTGGCGTGAAGGTGATCACCTGCGAGCTTCTGATGCGCTTTTTGACCGACTATATCAATGGAGACACCTATTTCAAGGTCAATTCTCCCCGCCATAACCTCATCCGCACCCATGCGCAGATGGCGCTTCTGGACGATATCGAGCGCAAGTACGACCAGATGCAGGCCATTGTGGAGGAATGCTACCACAAGGAACTGGCCAGAAGGGAACATATGCAATGATGGAATACAGAAAGGCACGGCCCGACGAACTGGGCAAGGTGATCGATTTTATCAACCTCGTCTTCTCCATGGCGCACGAGCCGCACGATTTCAAGGAGCTGCTGCCCAAGGCCTACGGGGACGACGCATGCTTTTTGCCCGAGCACTATATCGCCATTGAAAACGGGTATATCGAGGGCGTTGTCGGCCTGCTGGAGGGCACGCTGACCGTGCAGGGAGAGACGATCAAGACCGGCGTGATCGGCTCGGTCTCCGCGCACAAGTACGCTAAGGGCAAGGGTCATATGAAGGCCTGTATGGCCATGGCTCTGGAAGACGCCAAGGCGAAGGGCATTGAGCTGATGTGGCTGGGCGGCAAGAGGCAGAGGTACGAATACTTCGGTTTCACGCAGGGCGGCATAGGCCTGCATTTTGGCCTGAATGAGGATAATTTCCGCCATGGCATGCCGCATGTGGACGAAACGCCCTTTACCTTTGCCGAGATCGGCCCGTTCGTTGCGCAGGCGCATGCGCTGCACGAACAGCAGGCCGTACATGCCGGCCGCGAGGAGAAGGATTTTGAGCTTATCTGCCGTTCCTGGGAAAAGAAGGGCATGGCGGTGCTCAAGAATGGGCAGTTCGCGGGCTATCTGGTGGGGAACATCACCGAACTCGTGCTGGAAAACGAGGCGGACTGCGAAGGCGTGCTCAAGGCGTGGCACATCGCGCACGGCAAAGAGCACGTGGGCGTTTCCGCGCCGGTTTGGAACAAGCAGCGTGCGCGCACGCTTTCCAAGGTGGCGGGGTCCTGCCGGAGCGGCATGATCGAAATGTTCCGCCTGAACGATTTTGAAAAGAACATCCGCCTGTGGCTGAACCTGAAGGCGAGCTATGCCCGCCTGACGGACGGCAGGTTCGTTCTGGAGACCGAGGGCGAGCGCATCGCCATCGAAGTGAAGGACAACGCCGTTTCCGTGCAGAAGACCGATGAAGCGCCGGACGCGGTGCTGAGCCGTCTGGAGGCGCAGGACCTGCTCATTTCCAATATGCGCTGGGTCGATACCGACAACATGCCCGCCTGTGTGGAAAACTGGTTCCCGTTGCCGCTGAGCGCATGCAGCGCGGACGGATACTGATCCATTTTCGCCGCCGAAGAACACTCTCCGGCGGTATTCTTTTCGAATGAAGGAGAATAAGAACGGCGCAGGCCCGGCCTAAACCGGCTGCGCCGATGACTGCACAAACGGAGGGAGAACCATGGCCAAGCTCATTTTGCAGGAGATCATCGATATTCCCACCCCCAGCTGCCATGCCACGACTATCGCGCGCGTTTGTGGCGAAACGCTGATGTGCTGGTTCGGCGGAACGCATGAATCGGCGGGCGATGTGGACATTTACATGGCGCGCAGGGGCGAATTCGGCTGGGGAAAGCCGTTTCTGATCGCTGGGGAGAAGGATCTGCCGCATTGGAACCCGGTTCTGCAGGCGCAGGGGGAAAGAGTTGCGCTGTATTACAAGGTCGGTCCGAAGGTGACGCAGTGGTATACGCGCGTGATGTTTTCCGAAGACGGCGGAAGGCGCTTTGGCGCGCCGGTTGATCTCGTTCCGGGAGACATCGGCGGGCGCGGCCCGGTGAAAAACAAGGCGATTATCCTCAAAAGCGGGCGCATGGTGGCGGGCGCGTCTCTGGAAACGGAGACGGAATGGGACGCTTTTGCCGACCTGAGCGACGACGGCGGCAAGACCTTCCGCCACAGTGCGTTTGTGCCGCTCTGGCGAGGGGGCGAAAAGCCCTGCGAAAACGCGCGGCTGATCACGGAGACCGGCGCGCATCCCGGCGAGGGCAAGGGCGTGATCCAGCCTACGCTCTGGGAAGACGAGAGCGGCGTGCACATGCTGCTGCGCTCCTCCTGCGGCGAAATTTTGCGTTCCGATTCCACCGACGAGGGCGAGACATGGTGTTATGCGTATGGCACGGGCATGCCCAACAATAATTCCGGTATCGACCTTGCGCAGGCGGAAAACGGCGATCTCTGGCTGTGCGCGAACCCGGTGGCCGAAAACTGGGGCGCGAGAACGCCCTTGAGCCTGTTCGTTTCGCATGATAACGGCGCGCATTTTGAGCGCGTGATCGATCTCGAGACCGCGCCTGGCGAATATTCCTACCCCGCCATCCTCGCGCAGGAGGGGAAGCTGTTCATCTCCTATACATGGAACCGCGAAAAGGTCGCCTATTGCGAGGTCGAGCTGTAAAGGAGAACGATAGGGGCGCTGCCCCTATACCCTGCTTAAGGGGCGCTGCCCCTTAAGAATCCCCACAAGGGGGAATGATTCCCCCTTGACCCCTCAATATTGGGGTAGAGAATATTGGTTATATAGAGAAAAGGCATGCCATCCCAAAGGACAGCATGCCTTTTGTGTTGTGAAGAAAGGGGAAGTTATTCGATCCACTCATATTCGATATAATCAACATCAGCGTCGAGGATCAAAAAGCCGTTGGCGCATAGTGTGGTTATGATCGAACAATACCGAATGTTGTGGTATAAATACTCCAGTCTTGAAGTCGTTAATCTGCCGAGATCTGGTTTTTGAATCTGCTTGTAGAAACCGGAAGGAGAGAAAAAATAAACGCCCTTGTGCCATTTA
>JAFQGN010000168.1 GCA_017398245.1 Clostridia bacterium
GGCTTCATTTCGCGGCAGCCGACGCACATGCGCATCGGCACTTTACGCTGTTTGAGCAATCTTTTGCCTCCTGATACAGGAATGTTCCAGCCGGGCAAAGGAGCAGTCCCGGCCTGCCCTGCGCCTTATTCTTCGGCCTGCTCCTCTTCCTGCATCTCAGTTTCTTCTTCCATTTCCATAGCGGCCTGCACCGCCTGGCTCTGGCTCTTGATATCGATCTTCCAGCCGGTCAGCTTCGCGGCGAGACGGGCGTTCTGGCCTTCCTTGCCGATGGCGAGGCTGAGCTGGTTGTCCGGCACGATAACGCGCGCGGCCTTTTCGCTTTCGGAAACGAACACGCTCAGCACACGGGCCGGGTTGAGCGCGCTGGCGATATACTCGGCCGGATCGGAAGACCACTTGACGATATCGATCTTCTCGGTCTTGAGCTCGCTGACCACGTTTTCCACGCGCATGCCGCGCGGGCCGACGCAGGAGCCGACGGGATCGATCATCGGATCGGTAGAGAAGACGGCCATTTTGGTGCGGAAGCCGGCTTCGCGCGCGATGGCCTTGATCTGCACGATGCCGCTGCGGATCTCGGGCACTTCCAGTTCAAAGAGGCGCTTGACAAGGCCGGAATGCGTGCGGGAGACGAGCACCTGCGGGCCGTGGCTGGCGCGGGTGACTTCCAGCACGTAGACCTTGACGCGGTCGTTCACCGCGTAGGTCTCGCCGGGCATCTGCTGGGTGGGCTCGATGACGCCTTCGGTGCGGCCGAGCTCGACATAGACCTGCCTGCCGTCGATGCGCTGCACGATGGCGGTGAGGATCTCGTTTTCCTTCTCGATATAATCGTCGTAGATGGCGCCGCGTTCCGCCTCGCGGATATGCTGCACGACGACCTGCTTGCCCGTCTGCGCGGCGATGCGGCCGAAATCGCGCGGATGCACCTGCATTTCGACGATATCGCCCAGCTCGTAACGCGGGTCGATCCGGCGGGCTTCTTCCAGAGAGATCTGGATCTGCTCGTCTTCGACCTCTTCCACTACGGATTTTGCGGCGGAGACTTCGATCTCGCCGGTCTTGCGGTTGATCGTAGCGCGCACGTTGGCGCTCTTGCCGTAGTTCTTTTTATACGCAGAGATCAGCGCAGTTTCGATCGTGCTGATCAGCTGCTCCTTATCGATGCGCCGCTCCTTGGCAAGATCGTCCAGAGCGGTGATAAATTCCAGCGAATTCAGCTTTTCGTTGGCCATGACCGACGTGCCTCCCTTTATTCTTCTCCGTCGCCGGGGGCGGCGGATTCGTCCTGCAGATCTTCCTCGTCAAATTCGATGAGCGGCTTGACGATGGCGACCGCTTTAAGTGCAAAGGAGAGGGTTTCTCCTTTTTCATTGATGATGACGACTGCGTCGTTTTCCAGGCCGACGAGCTCGCCCTCGTGCCGCTTGGCGCCCTGATCCGGCTTATAGAGCTTGACCTCCACGCGCTTGCCTTTGGCACGTTCAAAATCCTCCGGCTTTTTCAGCGGCCTGTCCGCGCCGGGGGAAGAAACTTCCATGTAATCAAAGTCGACATGATCGGTATGCGGCTGCACGGTCTTGTGGTAGATCTCGCAGTCGTCGATCGTAATTCCGCCGGGTTTATCGATCAGAAAGCGCAAAAAGAGCCCCTGCGGTTCCTTCGCAAGTTCCAGCTCGATCAGCTCGAACCCCATGTCCGCAGCGGTCTTCACGGCGATCTGTTCCAGACGACCCAGGCCCGATTCTTTTTTAGGCAAAAACTTGTTCCTCCAGATGGATATATTCCTGCGGCCGTTCCTGAAGCGGCGGCAGTCGTATCCAAGCCGGCCCAAAGGCCGACAAAATATATAAAGAGCGTAGCTTACGCCGCGCTCTTTCAGGCATAATCAAACGGCCTGTGCGCAGGAAAACGCGCACAAGTCTATAAGGAAACAGACCTCCTGTTCGGCGGCGGTTTCCTTGCAATACTCGAGCATAAACAAGTATAGCACAGGAAGCGGCCAAATACAACAAACATTTGGCGATTAACCGAATGATTACCGTATTTTGCCGCTATTTCACGGGGAAAACCGCCTTAATTTCGTGCCGGTTCCACAATCGTTTTTCCATCTGGGCCGATCAAAGAGCACAGGCCGTCTGTCCAGGCGAGATACAGGCCTTCCCCGGCTGCGGCAATGCGATCAAAAGGCGTTTGGGCGAGGAGTTCGCCCTGCGGGCCGAGCAGATCGCAGCCGCTTTGGGTACGCGCGCAGAACGCGCCATCGGAAAGCAGGGTTATCTTTGCATAGGGGCCGGCGAGCGCATTCGCTTGGCTGTCCAGAAGATAATCGCCAGCATCGGTATGCAAAAGCAAAAAGCCCGCGCCCGCGCAGCGCACGGAAACGCCGTCGGCTTCCTTCCATGCGGCGATGACGGAGCCGTCGACGGAATACAGTTCCGCATTGCCCTCGCGCGTGACGAGCGCCATATCCGCAAGATCTTTTGTGCGCACATAGCCGCTTTCGATCTGGCAGACGCCTTCGCGCGTTTCGGCATTCAGCAGGCCGATGCGTCCGTCTGCCGCGCACACTGCGATGAGGCTGTTTCCTTCGGAAAGCAGCACAGATTCAAACTTGGGCGAAACGACCCAGTTGCCCTGCGCGTCGATCACGCCGGCGCCGCTGTCGACCGAGGCGGCGGCCAGACCGTTTTCCAGAAAGGGGCCGCCGTAGCCGTATTGCGCGGTGATGGCCCATGTGCCGTCCGGCGCGAGATAGCCCGTCTTTTTACCGCCGGAGCCCACGGCAGCCGAGCGTTCGCAGGAAAATTTGTTCAAGCCGTACACGATGACCGTGCCGGTGGCCGTTTCGTTCCCGCTTTCGTCGATCAGATACACGCCGTCGCCCCGATCGTCGTTCGGGTCGGTCTTGAGGGCGAGAAAGCCGCCAAGGCCGTTGGGCACGATCTGCGTATAGAGATGCTGGGTGACAAGGCGCATGGAGGGATCCGCCACGGCGTACAGGCCGTCCTTTTTCAGGTAGAGCTGTCCGCCGATGGCATACACATCTTCGTATTCGATCTCCAGAAGGGGTTCGCCATCGCTGCCCAGAACGAGCCAGCCCTGCTGCGCCTTTGCGGCAAACAGGCCCTCGGCAAGGGGCAAAATTTCGGAATATTCGCCCGGCTCGCACAGGAGCGCGCCGGTTTCATTGAACAAAATGGCGCTGCCCGCATGCTCGGCGGCGAAGGTTTGCGCATTTGCGCAGGCGCACAGAAGCTGCGCGCACAGAAGCAGAACGATCCCCCATTTTTTCATTGCAGACAGCACCTCCTTTGCGATTTGCTTTTCAGACTTGCCGGAGCGAGGATTCGTTCCCCTTACATGCTGAAGAAGCTCAGCTGGCTGCTTTCGGGCAGATCGCCCAGCACGCCGGCCTTGGCGAACGCATCGATGACCGAGGGCTGGACCTTTCGGCGCAGCATGTCCTCGCGCGAGATGAAGGGGCCGGCCTCGCGCGCCTTGGCGTAGATCAGCGCGGCGCTCAGACCGAGGCCATCGAGCGAGCTCAGCGGCGGCAGGATGCGCTTTCCCTCCAGCAGCTGGAATTTTTCCGGGTCGCTCTTGTAGATATCCACCGGCAGCACGGTGACGCCGCGCAGGCTCATCTCCAGGAGCATATCCAGCATATTCTTGCGGCCTTCTTTCTTTTCGCGCTCGTCGCGTTCCAGATCGGCGATCTCCTGCAGCTTGTCGCGCAGGGCGTCCTGCGAGGCGACCATATCGGTGCCGGAGAAATCGCCCGCGTTGCGCTTAAGCCAGCAGGTGTAGTATTCGGCCGGGTAGAACAGCTTGAAGTACGCGATGCGCAGGGCCGACATGACATAGGCCACGGCGTGCGCCTTGGGGAACATGTACTGGATTTTATTGCACGAATCGATAAACCACTGGGGCACGTTGTTGGCCTGCATGGCCTCCAGCATGTTGGGCTTGAGGCCGTCGCCCTTGGCCGCCTTGCCCTTTCGGACAAATTCCATGGTATCGAACGCGGTCTTGAAATCGACCCCGTATTCGATGAGCTGGTTCATGATATCGTCGCGCGTGCACAGGCATTTCGCCAGCGGGACGACGTTGTTTTTGACCAGATCCTGCGCGTTGCCCAGCCATACGTCGGTACCGTGGGAAAGGCCGGAGATGCGCACGAGTTCTTCCATGGTGGTCGGCTTGGTGTCCACGATCATCTGGCGGACGAAGGTGGTGCCGAATTCCGGGATGCCCAGCGTGCCTGTGGCGATGCCGGTATCTTCCTTGTTCACGCCCATGCATTCCGGCCCGGCGAACAGGCCCATGACCTGCTTGAAGATGGCCGGATCGTTCAGCGGAACTTCTCTGGGCGGGATGCCGGTCAGGTCCTGCAGGTCCTTGAGCATGGTCGGGTCATCGTGGCCGAGCATATCGACCTTGACGAGCACATCGTGCATGGAGTTGAAGTCGTAATGCGTGGTGATGAATTCGGATTCGAGATCGTCGGCCGGGTGCTGGATGGCGACGAAATCGTAAATCTCGTAGCCTTCCGGGCAGAGGACCATGCCGCCGGGGTGCTGGCCGGAAGTGCGCTTGACGCCGGTGAGCCCTTTGGCCAGGCGCTCCTTTTCGGCCTGCGAGGCCGTTTTGCCGCGCTCTTCCAGATATTTCAGCACATAGCCGAAGGCCGTCTTTTCCGCGACAGTGCCGATGGTGCCTGCGCGGAAGACCTTGCCCTTGCCGAAGAGGGTTTCGATATAATGCTGGCCGGTGCCCTGATATTCGCCGGAGAAGTTCAGATCGATATCGGGAACTTTATCGCCCTTGAAGCCGAGGAAGACCTCAAAGGGGATATTGTAGCCGTCTTTGTCCATGCGCGTGCCGCAGTCCGGGCAGTCCTTGGCGGGCAGGTCCAGCCCGCAGGTGTACTGCTCCGGCACGTCGAATTCCACGCGCTTGCAGTTTGGGCAGACATAATGCGCCGGGAGCGCGTTGACTTCGGTGATATCGGTCAGAAACGCGACGAGGGACGAGCCGACCGAGCCGCGCGAGCCGACCAGATAGCCGTTGCGGTTGGATTCTTCGACCAGTTTGACCGCGATGTCATATAGCGTGGAGAAACCATAGCCGATGATCGCGCCGAGCTCTTTATCGATGCGCTTCTGGATCAGTTCGGGGATGGGGTCGCCATAGATGCGCTTGGCCTTGCCGTAGGTGCGGTTGCGGATATCGTCCTCCGCATCGGCCCAGAAGGGCTGGAAGGTCTCCTTGCCCTCGGGATGGGGCGGGAAGAGCGAGATCTTGCCCACCATATCGGCGATCTTGTTCGGGTCTTCGATGACGACGCGGCGCGCCTCTTCCTCGCCCAGATAGCTGCATTCCGCCAGCATTTCCTCGGTGGTGCGCAGATACAGGGGGGCCTGGTTATCGCAGTCGTCAAAGCCCTTGGCGTTCATGGCGATGGCGCGGTAGATGGCATCCTGCGGATCTTTGAAATGGACGTCGCCCGCCGCAACGACGGGCTTTCCGAGCCTCCGGCCCAGTTGCACGATCTTGCGGTTGATCTCCTGCAGGTCTTTTTCGCTTTTGACCGTGCCTTCGCGGATCATAAATTCGTTATTGCCGATGGGCTGGATCTCCAGATAATCATAGAAGGAGGCGATCTTTTTGAGTTCTTTATCTTCCGCACCGCGCAGGACGGCCTTGTAGAGCTCGCCCGCCTCGCAAGCGCTGCCGATGATCAGGCCTTCGCGGTATTTCTGGATCAGCCCGCGGGGCATTTTGGGGCCGCGGTGGAAGAAATTGACGTGGCTTTCCGAGACGAGCCGGTTCAGGTTGGTAAGGCCCTGCTGGGTGGCGGCGAGCAGAACGATGTGGTAGCTCGATCCGCCGATATCGCCAAGGAAGATCTGGTTCAGTTCCGAAACCGTGTTCGCCTTTGCACAGGCCGGGTCGGCAAAGGCCTTGAGCATGCACTGGCCGGTGGCGCGGGCATCGTTGGAGGCGCGGTGCGCGTTATTGAGCACGACCTTCAGGTGCTTGCACACGTTGCCCAGCTTGTGGCTCTTCAGGTTGGGATAGACGTTGCGGAACAGGGGCAGCGTATCCAGCTGCGGATGTTCGAATTCGAGCCCTGCTTTTTTAAACGCGCGGCCCACAAAGGCCATATCAAAGGGCGCGTTATGCGCGCAGAGCACCGCGCCTTCGCAGAATTTGGCAAATTTCGGGATGACCTCTTCGATGCGGGGCATATCGCGCACCATATTATCGGTAATGCCGGTCAGCTCCACCACCTTGGCCGGGATGGCCTTGCCGGGGTTGACGAGGGTATTGAACTCGGCCACTTCCACGCCGTTTTCAAAGCGCACGGCGCCAAGCTCGGTAATCTCGTCGCCGGTGGTGCTCAGGCCGGTGGTTTCGACATCCAGAACGACAAAAGGGGTGCTGCGCAGGGAGCGGCCGTCGGGATTGCGCACGATCTGCGCGCTGTCGTCGATGAGGTAGCCCTCGCAGCCGGGGATCAGCTTGATGCCGTTCTTTTTGGCCGCGCCAAAGGCTTCCGGGAAGGCCTGCACCACGCCGTGATCGGTCACGGCGACGGCCTTATGGCCCCATTTGGCGCACTGCTTGATCAGGTCCGAAGCCGAGGCGACGGCGTCCATCGCGCTCATCTGGGTGTGCATATGCAGCTCGACGCGCTTTTCCTCGCTCTTATCTTCGCGCACGGGCTTTTTCGCGGACACGATATCGCTGACGTGCATGACCATTTCGTGCTGGAAATCGTCGAAGTTGTATTCGCCGCGCACAGTGATCCATGCGCCGGGCGTGACGGCATCGGCCAGCTCCTTGGCGCGGGTCTCGATATCACCGGTCTCGCCCTCCTGCTTGCGGGAGGTGATGAACAGCTTGCAGTAGATGGAGTTGGTATAATCCGACATGGTGAAGATGACGATCTTCGTTTTGCCGTTTTTGCTGTCTTTGATATCGAAGGAGAGGACCTCGCCGGTGACGGTGGCGCGGCCGGTATCCTCGGTCAGCTCGCGCATTTCGATGGCCGGGTCGGTGATGGGTCGGCCGAAGATGGCAGCGTTCTCCTTCTTTTTGGAGCTTGCGGCGCTCTCCTCGGCGGCTGTTACGGCCTTGGAGAGCTGCTCGATGATAGCTTTGTCCTCCTCGCGCCGCTGCTCGATGGCGCGAAGGCGGGCCTCTTCTCCGCCGCGCTCACGCACCTGCACGCCGATGCGCACGCCGAACAGTTCGTTCAGAATATCGGCGATGCCCTGATCGACCCCGCGCTGCTTCATATATTCTGCACCGGTCTTTCCGGCTACGTGGAGGCGAAGAACGCCCTCTTTGATCTTCAGGTCCGCCCTGTCCGTTTGCAGGTACGGCATGACGCCCGGGTAGGACAGCACTACCCGGTTCAACAAAAGTTCGGCATATTTTTGCGGATCGGCCAGAAAATCGTCCGCAAGGGCGGTGTACCGCACGCGTGTTTCCGTGTTCGTCTTGGGGAAGCCGGCTTCCATGGCTTCGGCAAGCGCCTTTTCCTCCTGCGGCGAGAGCAGCCTTTCGCTGCCAAGCAGGATGCGCATGCGCTTGCCATCGCGCGAGACCAGCACTTTATCCAGAGAAACAACGCGCGCGAGCCCGCTGTCCAGAGGACGGAGAAGCTCGCGCCACATTTCCATTTTCAGTTCACTCCCGTATATTAAGCCTGTCGTTCGTTTGCCATGGCGAGGATCTCGTCGATCAGCGCCTGTGCAAGATCGCCCTTGACCGCGCCGGCCGGCTGTCCGTTTTTGAACAGCGCGCCGCCTTCGCGCCCGCCGGCGATGCCGATATCGGCATCCTTCGCCTCGCCCGGGCCGTTCACGATGCAGCCCATGACGGCTGCGCGGATCGGCACGCGGATATGCCTGGTGGCCTCGCGGACCTTTCTGGCAATGCCTTCTACATCGATCGTGGTCCTTCCGCAGGTGGGGCAGGAGGTGATTTCCACATAGTCTTTACGCAGACCGACGGCGCGCAGGATCTCCAGCGCGGTTTCGACTTCGGGCTCCGGATCGCCGGAGAGGGAGACGCGGATGGTGTCTCCGATACCGGCAAGCAGCAGCGAGCCGATGCCCACCGCGCTCTTGATGCGGCCGGTGT
The DNA here is from genome assembly GCA_017398245.1 of Clostridia bacterium. Next base: position 8,161 of record JAFQGN010000168.1, read on the forward strand.
CCACCGTGCCGGCCTCAGTGATGCCTACATGCTGCGGATAATCGCAAATATTGGCTACCTCGCGGCAGGCTTCGACTGTGCGCAGCACATCGGACGCCTTGACAGAGATCACGATATCGCTCACGCCGTGTTTTTCCAGAAGCCTTGCCTCGCGCAGCGCGCTTTCGGCCAGAGCGCGGCCGGTCACGCCGTATTTTTCTACCAGATCTTTATCGAGCGAGCCGCCGTTCACGCCCACGCGCACGGGCGCATGGTGCGCCTTGAGGCACGCGGCCAGTTCGGCCAGGCCCTTTTCGCCGCCCATATTGCCCGGGTTCACGCGTACCTTGGCGCAGCCGCTTTCCAGCGCGCCGATGGCCAGACGGTAATCAAAATGGATATCGGCCACCACAGGGATGGGGCTCTGATCGACGATATGGCGCACGGCCTTCACCGCATCTTCGTTATAGACGGAAACGCGGATGATATCGCACCCGGCGGCGTGCAGGCGCTTGATCTGCGAAACAGTCGCCTCCACATCGCAGGAATCGGTATTGGTCATGGACTGGATAGAGACCGGCGCGCCGCCGCCGATGGCGACGGAGCCGATGAACATTTGCTTTGTCATTTTTTACTGCCTTGCTTCCATTCGGTTCTGGCTGAGGATCTGCCTGTTGCGGCGCACGTCGTCAAAGGCGGCGGAGAGGGTCTCCTCGGCGTCGTGCAGCAGCTTATCGCAATAATCGGCGGCCTGCATGCGCCTCTCCTGTGCTTCCACGCGCGCTTCGTTGAGGATCTCCTGCGCCTGCTTCTGGGCTTCGAGGGTGATCGTGTTCTGATCGATCAGCGCGCGGGCGCGGAATTCCGCATCCTTGATGATATTTTCGGCGTGCAGCTGGGCATCGGAAAGGATGCGCTCGGCGCGCTCCTGCGCGTCTTCCAGAGCGGCGTTCGCGCGCACATCGGCGCTGGCGATCTTGTTTGCGGCGGTCTGCTCCGCCGCGCGCAGGATGCGCTCGCGGTCCTGCAGCATCTGCTCGGAATACTGGATGGCCAGCGGCAGGTTGCTGCGGATATCGTTCATGACGTCGATACAGAGCTGCGCGTCGATCATGCGCTTATTGGTCATGGGCACCATGCGCGCGCGGGTCAGCTCGTTTTCGAGATATTCGAGGATCGTCATCAGGAACTGGCGGTTGTCGTCCACATCGGTATAGGGCAGATCCAGCTCGGGCTGCTCCTGCTGGGACAGTTCCTGCTGCTCCTGCTCATCTTCCATATATTCTTCAAAATTGCGTTCAAACTTTTCAGCCATGGTAGGCGAACCCCTTTCCTATGCGCTCGGTGCGGAGCGTCGGTAAAAACATGATATTATTCAGAAAACGCCTGTTCCACGCGGTGGATGATCTCAGGCGGCAGAAAGCTTTCCAGAGGGCCGTGGTGGCGCGCGACGTCCAGCGCGATGGTGGAGCTGACGTGGGAAAGCGCGGGATCGGCGGAGATATAGATGGTCTCCGGCGCGCCGATCATTTTATTGGCCTGCGCAAGGGGCACTTCAAAGCCGTAATCGGTATAGGAGCGCAGGCCGCGCAGGATGGCGTCGGCCTTTTCCCGTTCGCACAGACGGGCAAGCAGGCCGTCGTCCGCCGTGACGCGCACGTTTTCCAGCCCGTGCAGGCAATCCTTGAGCATCTGCATGCGTTCCTGCGCCGGGAAAAGATATTTCTTTTCCGAATTGACCATGACCGCGACGATTACCTCGTCAAACAGGGCGGCCGCGCGTCGGATGATATCGATATGCCCAAGCGTGGGCGGGTGAAAGCTGCCGGGATAGATCACCTTCATGCGTCTTCCTCCCCCTTATTGAGCCGGACAAGCTTCAGGCGCGCTTTTCCGTATTTGCGCTCGTCAAAAACGCAAGCGCTTTGCGGAAGAGCGATGTGCGCGTCCTGCTCGTATTCCATGACGACGATGCTTTCGCTGTGCAGAAGGCCTTTTTGCGAAAGGGCTTCGAACGCCTGGCCGTAGACTTCCGTCATATGATACGGCGGGTCTAGAAACACGAGATCGAACGGCTCCTTCAGGCGGGAAAGGGCTTCCTTCCAATCGGCCCGGATGACCTGCGCCGTGCCTGCGACGCCCTTGAGTTCCAGATTCTTCCGGATAATGGCGCAGGCTTTTTCGGACAGATCCACACAGACGACGCTGTGCGCGCCGCGGCTGAGCGCCTCGGCCGAAAGCGCGCCGGAGCCGGCGAACAGATCGAGCACCTTTGCGCCGGGCACACTGTGCATAAGGATATTGAACAGCGATTCTCTCGTGCGGTCGGAAGTGGGCCGGGTGTCCATGCCTTCGGGCGCGAGCAGCGTTTTACCGCGGGCAGTGCCGCCGATGATGCGCATGTTTCTCCTCCGCATACCGGGCGGCAGAGCAAAGCCGCCGTCCGAACATAATGTACTAATGTACATTATACCCCAGCGGCGGCTTACATGCAAGTTTACGGAAAGTTATGCCATGTTATATCCTGTTTTATACCTTGGGCTTGGGCTGCTTCGGGCCGCGGTGCTGCTGGTTCTGGACGTAGTTTCCGCCCACCAGCAGGCCCCTGCGCTTGCGCACCTTGCCCCTGGCGATCTCCTCGATCTTCTTCTCGCGGATGCGCGGGCCGCTCAGATAACCGAAGGCCGTGCAGGCGGGCATGACGAAGCTGAAGGGGATGAACAGCGCATAGAGAAGGGTATGGTTGCTGTTCAGGATGGTGTACAGCGGCAGAAGCGGCACGAAGACGATGCGCGTGACGACGCGCAGGATGGCGATATCCTGCGGGTTCTCCATCGCTTCCTGAGCGGCCTCGATCGCGCCGTTATCGTAGTAGAACGGATCGCTCTGCTCCTGCGTCTGCTCCTCTTGCAGCGGGGCCATTTCCGGATAGCCGGGAGAGGCGATGAGGTTGGCGATAGCCAGCGCGCACAGCGGGATGCTCGCGGCGAGGAAGCACGCCAGCGCGTGCTTTTTATTGAACACGCGGGTGAAGCGGGACTTGTCCATCTTGCCCTCTGCGATGCGCTTTTCGGCCGTGCGGTCCAGCGTCACGTCGCGCTCGCCCATCCAGCCGCCCTCGTTATAGCACATCAGGCAGAAGCCAACGAGCAGCAGCAGGCAGATGATGGACTGCGCCACGACCCAGTCCGAAAACCACATCATGAACAGGCCGCACATCAGCGCGTCTGCCAGGTACATCAAATACGTTCTCAGAGTCAGCCTTGCACCAGTCGACATTTTTCCATTCTCCTATTCTGCGCGCCGTTTTCTTCCGGCGCGTATTTCCAGTTATACTTTACAAGGGATTTACCGCAGAAAAGACCACACGAAACCAGCCGCGGTGTTTCCGCGGAGAAAACAGTTCGTATAACGCGGCTCCGGGCTTGTCAGGCGCGGAAATCGTACACGCGCTCCTCGGTGATCAGCATGTCCATTTTCTGATCGTGCGCGAGGGCGAGGGTATCTTCCACGATCTGCATTTCGAACGCCAGCGCGACCTTCAGCGCCCTTGTCTTGGCGAGGAAGCGATCGTAATAACCGCTGCCATAGCCGAGGCGGCCGCCTTTTTTATCAAAGGCGACGCCCGGGACGAGCACCAGATCGATGCGCGCCGGGTCTTCCGCTTCGCCCGTTTCCAGCTCGGGGATCTGCATTTTGCCCGGCCTGAGCAGGCTCAGATCCGTAACGTGCACGGCGTCCATGCGCCCCTGCGCATGGGTCTTGGGCAAAAGCAGCTTCTTCCCATCGGCCAGAGCCTTTGCGTTGAGGGATTCGGTGCGCACCTCGCTAAGCAGCGAGGCATAGCACATGACGGTTTCCGCCTGCTTATATTCGGGCAGGGCAAGCACCTTTTCCGAAATGCGGGCGGAAAGCTCGGCAGCGTGGATGACGCTGATGTTTTCCCTCTCAATGCGGATCTTTTCCCGTATCTTCTCCCTTGTCATCGAAATCCCCCCTGGCGATCCTTTCGTGAAAGCCTGTGATGATCTCGTACGATATCGTATCTGCCCATCCGGCCATCTCGTCCGGCCAGATGGCTTCGTTTCCCTGCGCGCCCAGAAGCACGATCTCGTCTTCCATGCATGCGCCGGGGATGTCCGTCACGTCCAGCATGAGCATATCCATGCACACCCTGCCGATGACCGGCGCGCGCATTCCGCGCACAAGAGCGCAGGCCCTGCCGCCGCAAAGGCGGGGGTAGCCGTCGGCATAGCCGATGGGCACAGTCATGACGAGCGTGGGGCGCTTTGCTTCAAACGCGGGGCCGTAGCCCACGGTTTCGCCCGCTTCGATGCGCGCGATGCGCACGGGCTTTGCCCGAAGGCGCATGGCCCATTTCAGGCCGGGCAGGTATTCCTGACAGCCGCCATAGACGGCGATGCCGGGCCTTACGCCTTCATCGCGCAGTTCCGGCCAGAGCAAGGACGCCTCGCTGGCCGCGGAGTGCACAAGCGGCGAATGGCCCGCCGCGCGCACCTGCGCCGCCGCCTTCAAAAAGCGTTCGTGCTGCAAAGTGCAGGTCGGCCGGTCGATTCCGGCAAAATAATGGGTGAACATGCCCTCGATGCGGATGAGGCCGTCGGTTCCGGCTGCATCCAGAAGCGCGCTCAGGTCCTCTTGCGTGCGCGCGCCCAGGCGCGACATGCCTGTATCCACCTGAAGATGGACGAGCGCGGGCCTGCCCAGTTTCTGGGCTGCGGCGCGGCATTCCAAAGCCTGAGAAACATCCTGCACGGCCATGGAAACGCCATAGCGCACGGCTTCTTCCACTGCAGGGCCGTTACTCGCGCCAAGGATGAGGATGGGCGCTTCGACGCCGGCTTTGCGCAGCTGCACGGCTTCATCCACCATGGCGACGGCGAGCAGATCTGCCCCGTTATCCAGCGCGGTCTTTGCGGCCTGCACGGCGCCGTGGCCGTATCCGTTTGCCTTTACAGGGACGATGAGGCGCACATCCGGCCCGTATTCCTGCCGAAGCAGCCGAATATTGGATGCGATCGCGCGCCAGTCCACCTCCAGCCGCACAGGCCTGTTGGGCGCTGTCACAGCTTGGACACCTCTTCCTGCGTGAGCATATGGATGCCGTTTTCACGCAGCACGGCGATGGCCCTGTCGGTCTCCGTCACGCGGAAGATGATCAGCGCGCCGTCGGCCGCAGTGCGCACGAAGGAATAGAGGTATTCCACGGAAACGTTGCCCCTGTCCAGCACGCGCAGGACCTTGGCAAGGCCGCCCGGGCTGTCGGGCACGACGACGGCCAGCACATCGGTGGTGCGCACGGTATAACCTTCGCGCTTGAGCGCTTCGATGCCCTTCTGGGTATCGGCAGCAATGCAGCGGACGATGCCGTAATCGGCGGTATCGGCCACGCTCAGGGCGATCAGATCGACCCCGGCATCGCCGAGGGAACCGGTCAGCCTGGAAAGGCTGCCCTTGGTATTTTCAATGAAGACCGATATCTGTTTGACCAGCATTTCGCTCTCCTCCGTTCTTTCCGGGCCCGGCAGAGCAAGGCCCATTATTATTTATTCGTTAAATTTTGCGATTATCCTGCACGCGTTTTGCTTTTCCTTCGCTTCTGGGCAAAGTTTTCGGCTCGACGAGGGTGATCTTCGCGGTGACGCCGAGGATGGACTTCACCCGCTCGCCGATGAGCCGGCTCAGCGCCTGCATGGAGCCGATGGTATCGGAAAACATTTCTTCGGTAACTTCCACGCGGATCTCCAGCGTATCGGAGGAGCCGACGCGATCGACCACGAGCAGATAGTGCGGCGCAACGCCGGGGATGCCGACGAGCACGCTTTCGATCTGGCTGGGAAACACGTTCACGCCGCGGATGACGACCATATCGTCGCTGCGGCCGGTAATGCGCATCATACGCGTGAAAGTGCGTCCGCATTCGCACTTTTCGTCCGTCAGGCGGCAGATATCATGCGTGCGGTAGCGCAGAAGGGGCATGCCCTCCTTGCCCACGGAAGAGAACACGAGCTCGCCCTTTTCGCCCATGGGGAGCGGTTCGAGGGTTTCGGGATCGATGATCTCGGCGATGAAATAGTCTTCATTGATATGCATGCCGTTCTTTTCGAGGCATTCAAAGGAGACGCCGGGGCCGCAGATCTCGGTGAGGCCGTAGATATCGATGGCATCGATACCGAGGATCTGCTCGATGCGCGCGCGCATTTCCTCGCTCCAGGGTTCTGCGCCGAGAGCGGCCGCGCGCAGCGGGATATCGGAGGGCTTGAGGCCCATTTCGGCCATGGTCTCGCCCAGATGCAGAGCATAGGAAGGCGTGCAGCACAGGACGCTGGCCTTGAGCTCGGTCATCATCATGATCTGGCGGGCGGTATTGCCGCTGGACATGGGCACGGTCATCGCGCCGATCTTGCTCGCGCCCTGATGCGCGCCCAGACCGCCGGTGAACAGGCCGTAGCCATAGGCGACCTGCACGATATCATCCTTAGTGGTTCCGCAGGCGGAGAGGGTGCGGGCCATGCATTCGCTCCACAGCTCGATATCGGCAGCGGTATAACCGGCCAGAACGGGCTTGCCGGTGGTTCCGGAGGAGCCCTGGATGCGCACGATATCGCTCTTGGGAGAGGAGAACAGGCCGAAGGGGAATTCGTCGCGCAGGTCGGGCTTATCGATAAAGGGCAGGTGCCTGAGATCGTCCAGCGTCCTGATATCGCCGGGCTCGAGGCCCTTTTCCTGCATGCGGCTGCGATAGAGCGGCACGTTTTCATACATGCGCCGTACTGTTTTGCGCAGCTTTTCCTCCTGCAGCTCGCGGATCTGTCCGCGGTCCATGCATTCCGCTTCGGGGTTCCAGATCAGATGTTTATTCGCCATAGTATTTCGCCTCTTTATATTGGGTTCAATGGGTATGTACAAATTCCGCGCCCATATGGAACGCGCGCAGGTTGACTTCCTGCAGCTTTGCCGGTACGCACTGGCGCACGGCCGCTTCCCACTGCGTGATATCGCCGCCGGTCAGCGCGCACAGCGCGCCCAGAAGGACAAGGTTCACGGCCCTCTTCTCACCCGCTTGTTCGGCCATGGCATAGGCGTCCATCAGGCGGCAATCCGCCTTGCCCTGCAGCGTTTCCTTCAGCCCGCAGGGGTACTGCGCAGCACCCGTGACCACGCTCATGGGCATGATCTGCTGGGTGCTGCCGATCAGCGCGCCGCCCTTTTTCAGGTACGGCAGCGCGCGCATGGCTTCCATTTCTTCAAAGGCAAGGATATAATCCGCGCCGCCTGCCTCGATCAGCGGGCTGACGGCGGCGTCTCCCATGCGCACGAAGGTGATGACCGTGCCGCCGCGCTGGGCCATGCCGTGCACTTCGCTCACCTTTACGTTCCAGTTGTTTTCCACGGCGATGGTGCCGAGGATGCGACTGGCAAGCAGAGTGCCCTGTCCGCCAACGCCGACGATGACGATGGAGCTGTTTTCCAGTGTATGCATGCTCATTCGCCCTCCTTTGCGCCGATCGCGCCGAAGGCGCATTTCTGGCTGCACAGGCCGCAGCCCACGCACAGGCTCGGATCGATGGAAGCTTTGCCGTTTTGCATGGAAAGCGCCGGGCAGCCAAGCTTCATGCACATTTTGCAGCTGCGGCATTTTTCCGCATCGACGCTAAGCGGAGTTTTGCGGCTCTTTTTATCCAGCAGCGCGCAGGGCTTTCGGGCGATGATGACGGAAGCGCCGTCCTTCGCCATGCCCATCTTCACGGCCTGTTCCACTGCGGCCATATCGTCTGCCGCGACGGTCTGCACGCTGGCGGCTCCGCAGGCGCGGCACAGCGCCTCCAGATCGATGCGCGTGGTGGGTTCGCCATGGATATCGAAGCCGGTGGCCGGGTTCGGCTGGTGGCCGGTCATGCCGGTGGTGGTATTGTCAAGGATCAGGAGAGTAATATCGGCGCGGTTATAGCTCGCGCTCAGGAGCGAAGTGACGCCCGAATGCAGGAAGGTGCTGTCGCCGATCACGCCGACAAGGTTGCGGCCCGTTTCGCCGGCCCACTGCCTTGCGCGGGAAAAGCCCTGAGCCATGCCGACGGACGCGCCCATGCACAGGCAGGTGTCCTCGGCGTTCAGGGGCGGGGTGGCGCCAAGCGTATAGCAGCCGACGTCTCCGGCCACAGTGCAGCCCAATTTTGCCAGCACGGCGAACACTCCCCTGTGCGGGCAGCCCGGGCAGAGCACCGGAGGACGCGCGGGCATCTGCTCCGCTTCGATGGTCTCCGGGTTTTCAAGGCCGAAGATGGAGCGGATCTTTCGCACGGAAAGCTCGCCCTGCTTGCCGGTCAGTTCCTTTCCCCTGCAGGCGATGCCCCAGGAGCGGATCTGCTCTTCCATGACCGGTTCAAGTTCTTCGATCACGTACAGCTGCTGTACTTTGCCGGCGAACCCTTCGATCAGAGATTTCGGCAGCGGGTTGACCAGACCGAGCTTGAGCACGCTTGCCTCGGGCAGCGCCTCGCGCACATACTGGTAGGCCGCGCCGGCGCAGATAACGCCGATGTGTTCCGAACGCATTTCGATCCGGTTCACGGGCAGCTGCGCTTTGGCCAGATCGTCCATGCGCGCTTCGACGACGGGATGACGGCCGCGCGCGTTGGCGGGCATCATCACCCATTTGCGGATGTCCTTTGTATATGCGCGCACGGTCTTTTCCTCGCGCTCGCCTGTTTCCACAAGGCTGCGCGCGTGGGCGATGCGCGTGGTGGTGCGCACCATGACAGGGCAATCGTACTGCTCGCTCAGCGCAAAGGCGGTTTTCATATATTCCAGACATTCCGCGCTGTCGGCGGGTTCAAGCATGGGGACCTGCGCCGCGCGCGCATGCATGCGGCTGTCCTGCTCGTTCTGGGAAGAGTGCATGCCGGGGTCGTCCGCCGCGACGAGCACGAGGCCGCCGTTCACGCCGGTATAGGAAAGAGTGTAGAGCGGGTCGGCCGCCACATTCACGCCCACGTGCTTCATGCAGCACATGGCCCTTGCGCCGCCCATGGCCGCGCCTGAGCAGACCTCCAGCGCCACTTTTTCGTTCGCCGCCCATTCGGCGTATATTTCGGGATACTGCGCCGCATATTCCGTAATTTCGGTAGACGGCGTGCCCGGGTAGGAGGAAACGAGCCGCACTCCGGCTTCCCATGCGCCGCGCGCGATGGCCTCGTTTCCAAGCATCAACTGTTTTGTCATTCGTTTGCCTCCGGTCGCCTTCGCTTTGCGCAAAGGGATAGTTTCCGATAACAATTTATTATAAAGGAAACGCGCGCAAAATGCAAACCGAAGGGCCTGATATTCAGTATTTTGATGATAGCGCGATAATATGGAAAAAATGACAAATGCGTGCCGCAAAAATCAGGCTTTTTCATGAAGATACATGCTATAATTGTTGCAGAAAAGGAGGCGGACCGTGTATGGATATCGAAATCCGCGATCTTCCGGCGTTCAGTGTGCTGGGCCGAGAGGGTTCCACCGAAGACGGGGCCGGGTTCATCGCCGCGCTGTGGCAGGCGGCGAACGAGAATTTTGCGCAGATCGCGCCGTATGTTCTTTATGGAGAAAACGGCGCGCCGCAGCGACTTTGGGGGCTGATGAGCGATTTTTCGCGCGCGCTGCATCCTTGGGAAGAGGATTTCAGCCGCGGTCTGTATCTTGCCGGCGCGCAGTGCATGCCGGGCGCGCCTGTGCCCGAGGGCTGGCGCAAATGGGACGTTCCCGCGCTGCGCATGGCGTTCGTTCCTGTGTGCGACGATACTTCCGCCGCCTTTGCGCAGGGGCTTGCTTATTTGGAACAGAACGGGCTATCCATGGCCGCGGCGGCGTTCGACCTTACGTTGCCCGAAGAGGGCCGCTCGTTCGTCTGCTTTCCGATCGGCTGACGCGCTACAGACACCCGCTGCGAAGCGGGTGTTATTTTTTATCAGAACGCACTTCCGCTCTTGTACGCCATCTGTTTTTTCACTATACTGGATGCGGCCCCATTCGCAAACAAGAAAGCGTGAAAACAATGGCAAACACAAAGGA
>JAFQGN010000169.1 GCA_017398245.1 Clostridia bacterium
GATGCGAGCGATATCATCACCAAAGAGATCGTCTTCTGAAATCGCCGTTTCTATCCCCCACACGCCGGGTATACAATACACCATGAACATGCCTGCGCACAGCGCAGAGGAAGGGAGCAAACACCATGCCTGCAATGCAGATCAACGAACAGCAGCTCCATGAGCTGATCCAGACCGAAAATATGCTTCTGGTCGATTTCTGGGCCCCCTGGTGCGGCGACTGCCGCCGCATCGCCGACGCGTACGATCAGATCGCCGAGGAATACGCCGGCCGCATCACCGTGGTCAAGATCAATGTCGACGAATTCGAGGGCATCCGCGAGCGCGAGCACATCCGCCGCATCCCCACCATTCGCTTCTACCGCAATGGAAAACCCTCCGGTCAGGTCGTCGAGCCGCCGTCCAGGGCCGAGATCGACGATCTTCTCGACGCGTTCTTCAAAAAGAGCGAACTGGAGATCAGTGAGGAAAAGCTGCACGAGCTGCTCAAGAGCGAACCGAACCTGCTGGTCGATTTCTGGGCCCCCTGGTGCGGAGACTGCCGCCGCATCGCCCGCTCGTATGAGCAGCTGGCCGACGAGCTTTCCGGTTCCGTCACCGTCGTCAAGGTCAATGTGGATGAATTCGAAGGCATCCGCGAGCGCGAGGAGATCCTGCGCATCCCCACCATCCGCTACTATCGAAACGGCGAAGCGCAGGGGCAGATCGTCGAACCCCCGTCCAGGGCCGAGATCGACGAATTCCTCGCCCTCTTCCTGCCCCGGAAAAAGCAGAAGACCGCTGAAGGCGAGCTGCACGAGCTGGTCGTCATCGGCGGCGGCCCCGGCGGCTACACCGCCGCGCTCTACGGCGCGCGCGCCGGGCTGGATACCCTCGTGGTAGAACGCCTCTCCGCCGGCGGGCAGATGGCCCTGACCACCCAGATCGACAATTATCCCGGCTTTGCCGAAGGTGTCGACGGACTGGCTCTTGGCGAACAGATGCAAAAGCAGGCTGAACGCTTCGGCGCGAAAACACTCAATGCCGACGTGCGCCGGGTCGATTGCACGGCCGAGCCCAAATGCATTGAAACCACCGAAGGCACGATCTATGCCAAGGCCGTCGTCTTCGCTACCGGCGCGAACCCGCGCGAGCTTGGCCTGTCCGGCGAAAAGGACCTTCTGGGCAAGGGCGTTGCCTATTGCGCCGCGTGCGACGGCATGTTCTATAAGGGTAAGACCGTCGTGGTGGTCGGCGGCGGCAATTCCGCCGCGGCAGATGCGCTCCTGCTCAGCCGCATCGTGGAAAAGGTGATCGTCGTGCACAGGCGCGATACCCTGCGCGCCACTAAGGTCTATCACGAGCCGCTCATGCAGGCGGAAAACGTGGAATTCCGCTGGAACAGCGTGGTCACCGAGCTTCTGCACGACGGCGAACTGACCGGCGTGCGCCTGCAGAACGTGCACACCGGCGAGACGACCGACCTGCCCTGCGGCGGCCTGTTCGTCAGCATCGGCCGCAAGCCCGCCACCGAGCTCGTCGAAGGCCAGCTTGCGCTGGAAAACGGCTATATCGTCGCCGGCGAAACCACCGAAACCTCCGTCCCCGGCGTGTATGCCGTGGGCGACGTGCGCACCAAGATCCTCCGTCAGGTGGTCACCGCCGTGGCCGACGGCGCGATGGCCGCGCACATGGCCGAAGAATACATCTCCGGCGTCTGATCTTTAACAAAAACAGCCGTTCCCCCTTTCGGAGAGCGGCTGTTTTTCTTTCTATATCTGCCGTGCAGTGCTATAATGCCCTTGCAGGCATAAAAAATCCTCCTGCGCCCGAGAGGAGACAAACGTATGATCCGTACTTTAGACGCCTCCATGCTCAATATTTCCCATTCTGTCAAAGAGCTCATCCCGCTCGCCGCGCGCTATGGCCTGCAGGCGGTCAGCGCGCCTTCCGGTATTTTCGAAAGTATGACCGTTGCCGAAGAACACACCGCTCTCCTGCGTGATCACGGCCTTCTCTGGGGCCTAATGCCCATGCCGGCCGATTTCTACCATTGGGATCTGGACGACGCGGCCTTCGATCGCGCCCTTACCGAGCTTGCCCGCCGCGCCGAAATTGCCGAGCGCATCGGCGCAAGGCATGCTTACAACCATGTCTGGTCCACCGGCCCGAGGGAGTTCGGTGAAAACTTCGAATGGCACGTGCGCCGCGTGCAGGCCGTCAGCTCTGTTCTGAACGACCACGGCGTGCAATACGGTCTGGAATTCCTCGGCCCGCACGAGCTGCGCACCTGGCAGAAATACGAATTCGTGCATTCGCTCGCCGGCGTTCTCGCCATTGCCGATGCAGCCGGCGGCAAGGCCGGCGTCGCGTTCGATACCTTCCATTGGTATTGCTCCAACAACGCCTGCCGCGACGATTTGCTCCTCATGCGCCAGAATATCCACCGCCTCGTCGCCGTGCATCTGAACGACGCCGTCGCAGGAATCCCGTTTGACCAGCAAAAGGATATGCAGCGCCGACTGCCCATGGAGACCGGGCTGATCGACACGCGCGCCATCCTTTCTTTGTTCAAGCAGCAGCCCAACGACGCGCTCTACATGATCGAACCCTTCGAACCCGGCCGCACGCTTTTTGGCGCAATGGACGCGCAAACGGCCGTGCAGACCGCCGCCGAGATCTTCGCCCGCATGGAGTGACCGGTGTATGCGCGGGTACCGGGCGTTTGCCCGAACATACAGTATTCCGCCCTTCGGATAAACAAAAAGCGGCTATGACTCGAAATGCGCCATAGCCGCTTTGCATTTTATCCTTACACGTTCAGCTGCCTGCTCACCTTGCGCGC
>JAFQGN010000170.1 GCA_017398245.1 Clostridia bacterium
CCCGGCGGAATTTATGCCCCCTGTGGTATCCCGCTGCGCATCCTGCACACCCCGGGCCATACCCCCGGCGGCGTCTGCCTGTATCTTCCGGAGCAGAACCTGCTCTTCTCGGGCGATACCATCTTCTCCTATGGCTTTGGCCGTACCGATTTCGAGGGCGGCAGTATCGAACAGCTGACCCAATCCCTGCATATGCTCTTTGCGCTCCCGGCCGAAACAGTCATCCTGCCCGGCCACGGCGAAAACGGCATTATGCAGACCTACCATAGCAAACTTCGCCGGAGCTGAACATGAACACAGTAAAACTGACCACCAACACCCCTTCCTTCCATAACGACCTGGCCGACGTCGTGCGCCTCATCCTCGGCGCGTGCGATGTGCGCGAGGATATGGGGGAGATCGAGATCAATCACATCCATGCCGAAGAAAACGGCATGCTGGTCGAAAAATGCACTTATAAAAACGCCCCCGCTGCCGAGGGCGTTCTTTCTGCGCTCTGCCGTCGCGATGAAAACGGCGCTCTGGTGTGCGAATACACCGCGCCTGCGGGCGAGGGCGGCCCTCTTGCGCAAAAGAGGGCGGTCAAGCGCGCGGCGAAGACCTGCCTGTTCCGCCTGCTTGGCGCAATGGAAAAGGAACTGCCGCCGTGGGGCTCGCTCACCGGTATCCGTCCCACGCGCCTGTTTTACGAGGCCATGGAAAACGGCCTGAGCAAGCCCGAAGCGCGCAAATCTCTTTCGGAAAACTTCTACGTCTCCGCCAGCCGTACCGAGCTGCTCAACGAGATCATCGACATGCAGCAGGGCCTCATCGGCAGGGAAGAGGGCGAGTTCGACCTCTACGCCGGCATCCCCTTCTGCACCACGCGCTGCTCCTACTGCTCCTTCGCCGCGGGCGAACTGGGCAACGGCAAGCGCGTAGAGCCCTATGTGCAGGCCCTCATCCGCGAAATGGAGCTCTGCGCCCATCTCGTTCAGGAAAAGGGGCTCAAGCTGCGCGCGGGCTATATCGGCGGCGGAACGCCCACGGCTATTTCTGCCGAGCAGCTGCGTCGCATCCTGCAGGCCGCAAAAAGGCTCTATCCCGGTGCGAGGGAATGGACCGTCGAGGCCGGCCGGCCCGATACCATCGACCGCGAAAAGCTCGCCATGCTGCGCGAAGAGGGCGTGGGCCGCATCTGCGTGAACCCGCAGACCTTCCACGATGAGACCCTCGTGCGCATCGGCCGCGCGCATACCGCGCAGGATACCGTCGACGCCTTCCGCCTCGCGCGCGAAATGGGCTTCGCCCACATCAATATGGATTTCATCGCCGCTCTGCCCGGCGAAACGCGCGATGATTTCGTCGATTCCATCCAAAAAGCCATCGCGCTCGATCCCGAGAGCATCACCGTGCACGCCCTCGCCATCAAACATTCCTCCAAGCTCAACGAGCAGAAATATGCCCAGACCTCCGCTGCCGAAGCGCAGAAAATGGTGGAAGACGCGCGCACACTGCTGGAGGCAGCCGGCTACAGGCCCTACTACCTGTATCGCCAGAAGTACATGGCCGGCAATCTCGAAAACGTTGGCTATGCCAAGCCCGGCTGCGCCTGCCTCTACAATATCGACAATATGGAAGAGACCGCCCCCGTCCTTGCCTTTGGCGCGGGTTCCATCAGCAAGTGGCTCTTCCCGGGCCGCGATGACGGCGGCAGAGACGAGCGCATCGAGCGCGCGCCGAACGTGCGCAATATCGACGCCTATATCGACCGTGTCGAAGAAATGGCCCAAAGGAAGATCGATCTCATCTGCCAGTAAAATATCAGCCCTGCTGGATAACGCCTCGCAGGGCTTTTTTTATGCAAAAACAGCCCCCTTCCGTTCAGGGAAGGGGGCTGTTTGCTTTAGAAAATCAGTCTTCCATGCCGCTCAGGCCCAACACCATGCCGATGATCGGCACCTCTTCGCCGAGAATCTGCAGGCCGTTCATCGCGCTCATGAGCAGATCCTGTCCAAGCGCCTCGACCGTCGCGTCGTCCGCCGTGGTGATGTCGATCGCCGGAACAGCGCCAAAATCGTAAGCGATGGATTCGCCGGAGACATCCTGTCCGTAGGAGATGTTGCAGGTGAAGGTCATCAAAGCGTCTTCACTCTGGGAATAATCATACGCTTCGGCCCAGATCTGGCCGGCTTCGACCAGCCCGTCGTCGGAACGCGCGCCGTCATAGCCGAGATAGAACTCGCCGTCAAAGTCGGCAGTGTCCGCCATGAAGCAGAACATGCCGCCGTGCTCCGCCTCGTCGCCGTAGGTGTTCAGGCTCAGGTTGATGGTTTCGTCCTCAACGGTGATCGTCAGGTCGCAGAGATTGTTGCGCACGCCGTCTTCGTCCAGATACGGGCATACGATGAGCTCACAGCTGGCGACCTCATTAACCTCAATTTCCTCTTCGGTCTCGTTCACTTCGTACATGGCCAGTTCGGCATAGAAATCGATCTCGCCTTCGAACTCGGTGCTGGCCATGAGGCTGATGAACAGATCGATGGAGGCAGTCTCATCCGGCCAGATGCTTGCGTAGACATACTCGCCCTCGTCGTCCTGCGTGTAAGAGAATTCCATGTCGATCGCAAGCTGCTCGCCCTCGCCGTCGGCGAAGTAGACTGTGCTGTACACCTCGGCGTCGCCCTCTTCGCTCATGCAGACGAGGCCTTCCAGGCTCACACCCGCCTCGGTGATGCCCTGTTCAACCAGATCGCCCAGCGGCACGTACTCCATGTCTTCCTCTTCCAGAGCTGCGCGATAGCCCGCCGCAAACTCTTCGTTGCTCATCAGGAAATCGCCGGCGGCCTTGAGCACGGCAGCCAGAGACTCGGTGCCGATCACAAATTCGATGCTCTCCGCCGCGCACTCTTCTTCGCCCACATAGATGACGTCATC
>JAFQGN010000171.1 GCA_017398245.1 Clostridia bacterium
ACGTCTTTTTCCCCTTTTGCGAACACTGCCCTGCGGCATACAGGATCGCGTCCTGATCAAACCCCTTGGCCAGCAGACGCGTGTAGATCGCATCCTGCGCCTCGGTGGGCATGCCCGGCGCGCCCAGCGCCGCCAGCACCTGTTTGATCTCGCCAAGGTGGTCGATCCCGTCTCCGCTGCTGCGGCGCAAAAGCACGGTATTCAGATACGCGAAGGAGGGGTTGGCGGTCTTGATCATCTCCTTGCAGGCGGAGGCGATATCCTCCTTGCTCAGGCCCAGCTCGCCCACCCATTTTTCCGCCATCTGGATCTCGTCCAGAGTCGGCACGCGCCTCAGCCCCAGCTGCTTGAGCACGACCTTTGCCGCCTGCGCGGCCGCGCCGTCCTTCTTGAGCCATTCCTGCGCGCTTTCCACATCCCGTATGCCCTCGCTCGCCCAGCGCAGGGCCACGGCGTCCATATCGCGGAACACATACCGCAGGCTCTTTCCCGCCTTTTTTGCCTTTTCCACCTGCGTTTCCACAAGCAGCAGCACCACGTCCTCGGGCAGGCGCAGCGTTTCGATCCAGTCGATCGCCTTGGCCTGCTCCTGCGGCGCGACGAGCCTGTCCGCCCCCAGGAAATACTGCAGCTGCTGGAAGAAATCGCGGTACTGATAGGCGCCGTCCTGCGGGTCTTCGCCCGAGAGCATGGCCCGCTGCGCGCTGATATACTGGTAGCGCGGCGGCTTGTCGCTCAGGCGCATCACAAGACCGGCGCGCTCCCAATAGCGGAACGCGTCTGCCACGTCTTCCGGCTTGATGCCCAGCGCCCGCGCGACCGATTCGGCCGAGGCGTCCTCGCTGGGATAGCGGCAGAGCATCAGCCCGTACAGATACACCCGCACGTAATCGCCGGGCGCATGGGGCATGTGCTCCATCAGGAAGATATTTTCGATGGGCGTGACGTCAAAGAGCATGAAGTCACGCGGAAATTCGCAATAGGGCATGGGCAGCCTCTCCGTCTTTTGTATTTTCTGAACAAACAGCGATCAGGAGCCCGCATAGAACTCCTGATCATAATTATAGCACACAACAGCGCGTCCGCTAAAGCCTATTTTTTCCGGCCCGGTTATCTTTTCTGCAAAACGTAGCCTACGATGGAACCAAACCCGCATCGTTTGTCAACAGGCGCAGAAAAAGCGCCCGCTTTGCCCCGTTTTGGCGCAAAATGTGCGATTTTCAGCGTGCAAAAACGTGCATTTTTCGACCATTTTGTGCCGCTTAAGCGCGTTTTTGCTGCGCGCTATCTCCGCAGTAGAGCAAAAAAACTCGCCCCAAACGCCCCATTCGGCCTTTTTCGGGCGCAAACGGGAAATTTGGGGCGACGTTTTTCTTACTTCGCGTTTTCCAGATTGAAGCGGGCGGAATAGCCCTCATACAGCGTGGAGAAGTTCTGGCCGCCGCCGTACTTGATATCGTTCAGGTACTCGTGCACGTCCATGGCGTTCTGCGCGATCTCGATCACGCACACGCCGATGTTGGAGCAGTGGTCGGAAACGCGCTCCAGATCGCCCAGCAGGTCGGAAAGCACAAAGCCCAGTTCGATGGTGCAATCGCCCGCGGTCAGGCGCGCAATATGGCTGGCCTTGATGTCGTCGGACAGGCGGTCGATGACCTGCTCCAGCGGCTCGATATGCGCGGCGAGGGTGATATCGTTCTTTTCGAACGCTTCCAGAGAGATGCGCACGATCTCGTCGACCGCATCGCGCAGCACGCGGATCTCCTTCTTGGCGATGACGGAGAATTCCTGCTTTTTGTCGTACATTTCCTGCGCGGATTTGCCGATGGACACGGCATGGTCGCCGATGCGCTCGAAATTGCCGATGAGATGGAGCAGCTTGGAGATCTCATGCGAGTCGGACGCGCTGATATCGCAGGCGCTCAGCTTGACCAGATACGTGCCGATCTTATCCTCGTACACGTCGGTCTTGTCTTCCATTTCCACCACTTCGGCAAGGCCCTCTTCGCTGAAGTTATCCAGCAGAGCAAGCGCCTTGTGGATGGCGGAGATGCAGGTCTCGGCCATGGTGTTCACGGCCTGCGCAGCCATTTCCACGGCGACGGCAGGGGTGATGAACAGACGGTCGTCCAGCAGGTTGAGTTCCTCGTGCTTTTCCTTGGCGTGGATGGTCTTGGTAGCCAGCAGGCCCAGCTGCTTGCCGAACGGAGCCAGCAGCACGGAGCAGAGGATGTTGAAGCCGGTATGCAGGATGGCGATGCCCAGCGGGGTGATGGCTTCCTCCAGGAAGGGCATGGGCACGATGGCGCGGATGACGCTGTACACGCCCAGCCACACCACGGTGCCGATGACGTTAAAGTACAGATGCACCATGGAGGCGCGCCTCGCCTCGGCAGAAGCGCCCACGGACGAGAGCAGCGCGGTGACGCAGGTACCGATATTCTGGCCCATGACGATCGGCACACAGGTGGCCCAGGAGACGGAGCCCGTCATGGACAGGGCCTGCAGGATACCGACGGAAGCGGAAGAGGACTGGATAACGCCGGTGAGCACCGCGCCGGCCACAACGCCCAGAATGGGGTTGGAGAACATGGTGAGAATGCTGGTGAACTCCGGCACATTGGCCAGCGGCTTCACGGCGGCGGACATGATGTCCATGCCGTACATGAGCACCGCGAAGCCGATCATGATCGAGCCGGTATCGCGCTGCTTTTCCTTTTTGCTGCCCATGAACATGAAGATGCCGATGAGCGCAAGCACAGGCGTAAAGGACATGGGCTTGAGCAGCTGCACAAGGAAATTGCCGCTTTCGATGCCTGTGAGCGACAAAATCCACGAGGTGACGGAGGTGCCCACGTTCGCACCCATGATGATATAGATGGCCTGCGCAAGTTCCATCAGGCCCGAGTTGACAAAGCCGACGACCATAACAGTGGTGGCCGAAGAGGACTGGATGACCGCAGTGACGCCAAGGCCCAGCAGATAGGCCTTGAGCGGGTTGCTGGTCAGATTAGAAAGCAGCGCCTTGAGCGAACCGCCCGCGCGCTTTTCCAGCGCGCTGCCCATGTAGCTCATGCCGAACAGGAACAGAACCAGGCCGCCGATCATTTCCAGTACCGAAAACAGGTCCATACGGATACTCCTCCATTCGTATGCATTCGTTCTTCTTCTCTCTTTATTACAGTATAAATATATCGTATAGCCCGCCGACAGAAAAAGCAAAACGTGTTAATTCCGCATCAGTTTTTGACGAACGGCGGCAAATATACGGCAAAAAAGCGTGTTATATGCCGTTTGAAGCATATATGGCCATTGGAAGTATGCGATCAATCCGCTTTTTCTGCATATATATGTCGTTTCCAAAGTAAAAAACGCCCTGCCGGAAGGCTGAGCGTTTTTGAGGTCATATTAGCCGAGTGCGCTGCGCGGAAAGCCCTTGAGCAGCGCAAGCGCCTCTTCCAGCGTGCACTGCGCCGCTGCGCCCGGGCTTTGCAGGCAGGCCGTTGCCGCCGCGACGCCGCATTCCAGCGCATCGCGCAGACTGAGGCCGTGCTGCGCGGCAATGAGCCCTCCCGCTGCAAAGGCGTCTCCCGCGCCGACCGTCGCCGCGATGAAGCCTTCCTGCAAAACGGCCCCGGGGACGAATTCCACATTCCCCTCGCCGTCTGTGCCGGCGGCGCCTTCAGGCATATGGATGGCGATCCAGCCGGGCGCGCCCATCTGCCGGATGCGCGAAAGGGCCTCGCGCACGGCCTGCAGGTCGATCTGCCCGTGGGCATTGCGCAGTTCGAGCCCGGTCGTGCGTCCGGCCTCCACTTCGTTCATGAAGACGTAATCGGCATGCGCAAGGCAGGGCGGGACTTTGGTTTTATACCGGTCCGAGGCCTCGCTCACCACATCGACCGAGGTGCGGATGCCCTTATGGCGGAGCAAATGCAAAAGCCTTGCCATGCGCGTGCCGAACTGCGCGTCGGGCGCATCGAGAGCGTCCAGCGCGAGGATATAGCCCATGTGCAGAATTTCGCACTCAAGCGTGTCCAAACGGAAATCGTCGATATCCATCAGCGCGTTCGGCCCGGGATAATACACGAACGAGCGCACAGAACTGCCCTGCACGGTCAGCACATCGGCAAAGGCCGTCTGCCCCCTGCGGCCGACGAGGCCGGTATCGATATTGGGGTAGGCCGAAAGGGCCTGCAAAAGCGCGTCGCCCTCGCTGTCCTGCCCGAGAAGGCACAAGGGCCGCACCGGCATTTGCGGGCACAGCGCGGCAAGCGACATGCTCACGTTCGCCGCGCCTCCGCCGGGTGCTGCGTGCATTTGCGTGCAGCGCACAAGGCCGTTTTCTTCCGGAAAATGCTCCAGCAGCTTGCTGCAATCGCGCACAATATTGCCCGCTGCGACGATCCCTCCGCGCATGATACCCCTCCTATTTTTAACAAAAAGCCGCCGGCACGCTGTATAC
>JAFQGN010000172.1 GCA_017398245.1 Clostridia bacterium
ACCAGCACCTGCGGGATGTCCAGCGGCAGCTCGTGATCCACCACGATGGCCGCCGCGCCGGCTTCCTTCACCTGCGGGGCGTAATCATGCGCGTCGAAGCGCATGCCGGGGATGCAGAAGAACAGCGCGCCCGGCACTACCTTGCGGCTGTCGGAACACACAGCGCGCACAAAGACTTCATCGTTGCCGATGATACGCAAAAGCCCCGGGGCAGATTTGGCAATATCTCTAAGCAGCATGATCATTTCCTCCGTATTCGGGGTCGAATTGGGGTGCTCTGCGCGCTCAGGCGCGCGGCATTCCAGCGGCAGATTGCAGCGCCGCCGCTGTTACAGGGTGCTCTGCGCGCACGGCGCGCGTCATTCTTCGTCCCTTTGGGCCGGCGGAAGGAATTCCACCTGCACCGTGGCCGTGGGGACGGTATATTCTCCGGCTGCGGGGTTCTGGCGCACGGCCAGCCCCTCGCCCTGTATTTCCATATTGAGGTTCCATGCGGTAAGCGCGTCCTGCGCGTCCTGCACGTTCATGCCCGCTACATCCG
Organism: Clostridia bacterium; assembly: GCA_017398245.1. The sequence continues at coordinate 542 of JAFQGN010000172.1, forward strand.
GCACGGGGATGGTCGCCTGCGCCGGCGCATCTTTTTGCACATAGAGCATCATGACGGAGCCTTCGGTCAGGCTGCTTCCCGGCGCGGGCAGCTGATCGAGCACGGTATCGCCGTCGCCGTCGAGCACGTAGCGCAGCCCGGCCTCGGAGATCGCCTTTGCCGCCTTGCCGACGCTCAGGCCCGTGACGTCGGGCGCCTGCACATCGGTTTGCAGGGTTGCGCCCTCGGCCCAGATGCCCATGGAATTGAGCGATTTGAGCAGGATATCCTGCGCGAAGGGGGCCGCGGTGACCGAACCGTAATCCGGCCGCTTTTCGGCCTGATCCACGATGAACAAAACGGCGATCTGCGGGTCGTCCATGGGCGCAAAGCCCAGAAACGAGCCGATATGCGTCTGGCTGGAGACCACGCCGTCGATATAGACCTGCGCGGTGCCCGTCTTGCCGCCGATGCGGTAGCCTTCCACATAGGCGTTGCGTCCGCCGCCGTTTTCGACCACGCCCTCGAGCAGCGTGCGCATCTGCGCGCTGGTCTCGGCGCTGATGGGCGTGCTGCGGACCTGCGTTTCCGCCTGAAAAAGGGTGTTCCCGGCCGGATCGGCGATCGAGCCGATGACATGCGGCGTGACGAGCGTTCCGCCGTTCACCGCCGCGCACGCGGCCGTGAGCAGCTGGATGGGCGTGACGGCCACGCTCTGTCCAAAGCCGATGCGGGCCATATCCACCCGCTTTACCTTTTCCTCTTTGATCAGTATGCCCGAGGCCTCGCCCGGAATATCCACTCCGGTTTTCCGGCCAAAGCCGAACAGCTCCAGATAATCGTAAAACCGCTGCGTGCCAATGCGCAGCCCCAGTTCCACAAACACGGGGTTGCAGCTGTTTTCCAGCGCCCGGGCCATGCTTTCGGCGCCGTGCGGCTCTCCCCAGCAGCGAATGCGGCTGCCGTCGACAGTGGTGGAGCCGGAGCAGTAGAAGCCTTCGCTTGTGCGGGTCACGCCGGTCTGCAGCGCGGCTGCGGTGGTGATGATCTTGAAGGTAGAGCCCGGCTCGTACGCATCGGAAATGATGGTGTTGCGCATGAGCGAGGTGAGGTAAGAAACGTCGTCTCTGGGCGGGTCGTTCGGATCGTAATCCGGCTTCATGACCATGGCGAGGATAGCCCCGGTCTTCGGGTCCATGACCAGCACGCGCACGCTCTTGGCACGGTTCACAGTCATGGCCTCGCGCGCAGCCTGCTCGGCAAAGGCCTGGATGGAGCTGTCGATCGTCAGCGAAACGGTGCAGCCATCCTGCGCGGGGACATACTGCGCGTCCCCTCCGCCGAGGCTGCGGCCGCGCCCGTCGATCTCGGTCATGATCGAGCCATCCGTGCCGGCCAGATATTCGTCCAGCGATTTTTCCAGCCCGCTCTGCCCCACGCCGTCGATGGTCGTGAGCCCGAGCAGCTGGGCGGCAAATGCGCCCATGGGATAGTATCTCTTGGAGTCTTCCTCAAGATACAGTCCGCTGAGCGCGTTCGAATCTTCTTTTGCATGTTCTGCGGCGATGGTGCGGATCTCCAGCGCGATCTCGCGCGGGACCTGCCTCTTTATGGTGACGCCGCCTTTGGAGGTATCGGAAACTTTTTTGATGATGTCCGCCTCGTCCATATCGAGGATGGGCGCGAGGATGGCAGCAAAGCGGGCGGGATCTCTCACCTGCCGCGGGCTGGCCGATACGGTATAGGCGCTGGCGCTGATGGCCAGCACATTGCCGTTTCTGTCCAGAATCGGCCCTCTCCTTGCGGAGATCACGCTTTCGTTGGTCCACTGGTTCACCGCGCGGGAGACGAGCTCGGCGCTTCGAACCACCTGCAGTACAAACAGCCGTGCGCTCAGGACCAGCATGAGCGCAAAAAACACGGCCATGCCCAGTGCCAGCCGGCGGCGAACGACGGGCCCCTGCAGGACCAAACGCATTCACCTCCGATCAGGCGCCGTCATGGCGCGATGTTTTACTGTCCTCCTTCTTCCGCTGCGGCGTTAGCCGTCACAACGCTGTCGTTCGTATTTGCAATTGCGATCACACGTACCTGATCTTCTCCGGGGTAGATCATGCCAAGCCGATTGAGCGCCTCGTCTTCAATGCGCTCCATGTTCATCTGCAGGCTCAGGCGCACTTCCAGATTCTGCTGTTCGCTGGAAAGCTCCTCGATCTGCTCGCGCAGTTCCTGGATCTGCTTGTTCTGCTGAGAGATCAGCGAGATGCGGAAGATCTGCGCGCAGACGCACACGAGGAACACCGCGCATGCCAGCAGCATCATCGCCTGGCTGGCCAGGCTCATGCCCTTCCTTTTTGCGGCATTTGCGCCCGGCAGCGGCGGCGGGGGCATGCTCGGGTCGAAATCGCCCCACCAATCTTCGGTATCGGGCGCCTTGGAATACTGCGCCCGCTTCATTTTATCGCTCATTTCGTCCACCCATTCCTTACAGCGTATTTCCGTTTGCCGAGGGCCTGAAATACGCGCTGTTGACGTAATCGAGCAGTTCCTCGTCGTTTTCGGCAGCCTCGCACTCGGCAAGGTAACGGTCCTCGTCCCAAACTTCCAGATACTGGCCCACGCCAACAAAGCGGATGGCCTTTACCAGACCGGTCTTCGTGCGCAGCGTGGGCGGGATGAGCGCGCGGCCCTGGCCGTCCAGATCGCACCCGGCAAAGGAATTGCCGTTGATCAGGCGGACATAGCGCATGCCCTTTCCGTCCGTATCGGGGATGCGGGAGAGATCTTCGCCGATGCGGTCCCACTTCGCCTTGGGGTACAGGGCGACGGCGGAGAATTTTGAGTTCAGACCAATGGTGAACCCCTCGCCGAGGGCTTCACGGTAGGCCGCAGGAATGGTAATGCGGCCTTTCGCGTCAATTGTATGCGCAAAATTGCCCGAGAATTCAGCGGCCATTGGCGAACTCACCTCCTGATACCAAACCTATTTTCCACAGTATACCACACATCTCCTATTTTCGCCACTATTTGACACGATTTTTCTCATTTTACACCGATTTTTTGCATTCGGCGGCAAAAAAAGCGCCCGAATGGCTGACAGCGGGCCATTCAGACGCATTTTCGTTCGTGTTTATTTCCTTGTTCTGGCATTTCTTCCCACCGGTATCTGATTTGTGCCCCACTTTCATCACAGTTTGAATAAGAAAGCGCACAATTGAGCTTTCCAGCCCGCATGCAGTATTGCTTCTTTTCCCCATTTGGTTTCTTTAGGTGTGATGTCACAACCAAACCTGTCATGAGCTTAACCAATCCCCTATTTGGTTTCTTTTTGAGGGAGGCCGGGGGAGACTCTAAAGTTGTGAAACCCAAAGGTTTCGCAAGTCGGCCTTCGGGCCGACCGCCGACGGATGATTCTGCGAACCAGCCGTCGGCACCGTCTTTTCATAAAGAAAGACCCTCTCCAGCAACATGACACCCAAAGGAATGTTGCCACTAAACCTGCCACGAGAATAACCAATCCCCTAATTGGTTTCTTTTTAGAGGGGGGCTGGGGAAGACTCTAAAGTTGCGAAACCCAAAGGTTTCGCAAGTCGGCCTTCGGGCCGACCGCCGACGGATGATTCTGCGAACC
>JAFQGN010000173.1 GCA_017398245.1 Clostridia bacterium
CCAAAGAAAGGCCCTCCCCCGGCGTCCTCACGGCAAAAGCAGCATCGCGTCGCCGAAAGAGAAGAAGCGGTATCGCATTTCCACAGCGGTCTTGTAAGCCTCCAGCGTGCGCTCGCGCCCCTCAAAAGCGGAAACGAGCATCACAAGCGTGCTCTCCGGCAGATGGAAATTGGTTATGATACCATCCAGCGCCTTGAATTCGTAGCCGGGCTTGATGAAAATATCCGTCCAGCCGCCGGTCGCGCGCACCTCGCCGTCCTTCCAGGCCGATTCCAGCGTGCGCACGCTGGTCGTCCCCACGGCAAAAATGCGCCCGCCCTTTGCGCGCACCTCTTTTATCTTTGCGGCTGATTCCTCCGGCACCTGAAAATACTCGCTGTGCATCTGGTGCTCGTCGAGGTTTTCGGCCTTCACCGGCCGGAACGTGCCAAGACCGACATGCAAAAGCACCGGGATGATCTCCACGCCCATCTCTTTAATCTTCTCCAGCAGCTGCGGCGTGAAATGCAGACCGGCCGTCGGCGCGGCGGCAGAGCCTTCCTCGCGCGCGTAAACGGTCTGATAGCGTTCCTTGTCTTCCAGCTTTTCGTGGATATAAGGCGGAAGGGGCATTTCGCCCAGCTCGTCCAGCACCGATTCGAACGATTCGCCGTCCCATTTGAACTGCACGATTCGCCCGCCTGCATCGGTGGTATCGCAGATCGTTGCGGTCAGCTTTCCGTCGCCAAAGGAGACCGTCGCCCCCTGCCGCAGCTTCTTGCCCGGCTTGACCAGCGTCTCCCAGTGGTCGATATCGATCCGCTTGAGCAAAAGGATCTCGCTCGCGCCGCCGCCGGGTCTCGTGCCCAGCAGCCTTGCGGGCAGAACGCGCGTCACGTTGATCACCAGCGCGTCGCCCTTTTTCAGATAGTTCGGCAGGTCATAAAAATGCCTGTGTTCGAATTCGCCTTCCTTGGGCAGAACGAACAGGCGGCTGGAATCGCGCGGCTCTACCGGCGTCTGCGCGATCAGCTCCTCGGGAAGGTCATACCAGAAATCGCTGGTCTTCATCATACAAGCGCGTCCTTTCGGCGTGCATCGCTCTTCAAAATCGAATACACGACCTTGTCAAAAATTCGTCCTTTGTACAGCCCGGCCTGCCTGAGCGTGCCCTCATAGCGCATGCCGCATTTGATCATTACACGGCCGGATTTCGGGTTCTGCGCGTCGTGATAGGCCCAAACGCGGTTGAAGCCGGCCTCGTCCATCAGATAATCGATGACAGCCCGGCCCGCTTCCGGCATGATGCCCTCGCCCCAATGCTTTCTCGACAGCACCCAGCCCATTTCCGCCGCCTTTGTATCTTCATCGATGCTCACGCAGGAAATATCGCCGATGGCCTCGCCCGTTTCCTTCAGCACAATGCACCAGCCGTAGTAATCCGCGTTCACATACTGGCTTTCGCGGTAGGCAAGCCACTGGCGCGTCTGCTCCGGGTCGGTGTGCGTGTTCCATGTCAGGTAACGCGTTACCTCGTCGTCGTTGGCCCAGTTTTTATACATGTCCTCGTAGTCCGCCTCTTTAAACGGCCTGAGAACGAGTCTCTCTGTCTCAATGATTTTCGTGCCTTTATGCTCCATTCCTGCCACCTCCAGTCATGTTTTTTGTGGGGGACCCTTTTCTTCAGGAGAAGAAAAGGGTCCCCCACACCCCTCCGAAAAGAAGCCATTTAGGAACAAAATATGTACTTCTATCGTTAGGTCTGCATCCTTCACAGGATAATGACGTCCTTTCGAAGGGCTACTTGTTCTCGATAGGAGATTGTCTCTTCACCCTTACAGGTTTCTTTGGGGAGGGCGCGGGAGGGGTGTTTCTTTTTCTAAAGAAACATCCCTCGCTATAACTCCTTAAAACTCCATGCGGGTCTGCGTGGCCTCGGGCGCGGACGGCGCGGCAAGGCCGAGATGTTCATAGGCCTGCGGGGTGCAGATGCGTCCGCGGGGCGTGCGCATGATATAACCAAGCTGCAGAAGGTACGGCTCGTACACGTCTTCGATGGTAGCAGCGTCCTCGCCCGTGATCGCCGCGAGCGTATCCAAGCCCACCGGCCCGCCGCCGAACTTGCGGATCATGGTATCCAGCATCACGCGGTCGGTGCGGTCAAGGCCCAGCCTGTCCACCTCCAGCATATCCAGCGCCTTTTCGGCGATGGCAAGATCGATCTTGCCGTTGCCGCGCACCTCGGCGTAATCGCGCACGCGCTTGATCATGCGGTTGGCGATGCGGGGCGTGCCGCGCGAACGGGCCGCGATCTCCAGCGCGCCCTCCTTGTCGCATTCGATGCCCAGCAGTTTTGCCGAGCGCATCACGATCACAGAAAGCTCCTCCGGCGTGTACAGTTCCAGCCGGAAGGAGATGAGAAAGCGGTCGCGCAGGGGCGATGTGAGCATGCCCGCGCGGGTCGTCGCGCCGATGAGCGTGAACCGCGGCAGATCCAGACGCACGCTGCGCGCGCTCGGGCCCTTGCCGATCATGATATCCAGCGCGAAATCCTCCATCGCCGGGTACAGCACCTCTTCCACCGCGTGCGAAAGCCGGTGGATCTCGTCGATGAACAGCACGTCGCCCTGGTTGAGGTTGGTCAGAATGCTCGCCAGATCGCCCGGGCGCTCGATGGCCGGGCCGCTCGTCACGCGGATGTTATGCCCCATTTCCGCCGCAACGATGATCGCCAGCGTCGTTTTGCCAAGGCCGGGCGGGCCGTAGAGCAGAATATGGTCCAGCGGTTCGCGCCTTGCAGTCGCCGCCTGCATATATACGCTCAGGCTGTCCTTTACCTTTTTCTGGCCGAAATATTCGGAAAGCGTGCGCGGGCGGAGCGAAAATTCCTGCTCGTCGCCCTCCGAACGCAGTTCCGGCGTAATGATACGGTTGTCTTCCAGCATTTTTTATCGCCCCATTCCCTTGAGTGCGAGCCGGATCAGCTCGTTCGATGTATCCGCCTGCCCCAGCACCGCCGAAACCGCCTGCGCGGCCTCGCTTGAGGCGTAGCCCAGCGCCATCAGCGCTTCGATGGCCTCGGCCTCAGGGCCCTTGCTCCTGCGCGGAGCCGAGCCGGTCTTCGGGCCCGATGCGAGCAGGTCTTCCTCCGTCACCTTGTCCTTCAGCTCCAATATCAGCCTTTGCGCGGTCTTTTTGCCCACGCCCGGCGCACGGGCGATCGCCGCCGCATCTCCCGCGGCCAGAGCGATACTCAGCCCCTGCACGCCCAGCGCACTGAGAATGCCCATGGCCGATTTCGGGCCGATGCCCGTGACCCCCTTGAGCCGCTCGAACATCTTCTTTTCTTCTTTCGTGCGGAACCCGTACAGTTCCATGGCGTCCTCGCGCACGGAAAGATACGTGTATACCTTCATGCGCTGTCCGATCCCCGGCGCGCCGGAAAGCGTGTCCGCCGTGACCGTGAGCTGGTAGCCCACGCCGTTACAGTCGATCACCAGCGTGTCCACGCCCATATCCGCAATGATCCCATCCAAATGTGCGTACATACAAACCTCCAATGGGGCTTTGCCTTACTTTACGGGAAACCCTTTCTTTAGGATAAAGACGGCGCCGCATCCAAATTATCAATTTGAATGCCGGCGGTCGGCTGTAGCCGACTTGTGGAACCTTCGGTTCCGCAACCTGAAGGGTTCCCCGCACCCCTCCCAAAGAAACCAATTTATAGCGCAGCATTTGAAGCGCTATGTATAATTAGGAGAACATTACTGTCTTCTCAAGCATAAAACCCAAAATACGGGATTCTTAAGGGACAATGTCCCTTAAGCAGGGGTTCCCAGGGGACGGCGTCCCCTGGGCGTACCCTACTGAATGCGGAACAGATGGCTCATTCTCGCGCTCGCGGCATGCGCCAGCGCGACCGCCAGCGCGTCGGCCGCGTCGTCAGGCCGGGCAATTTCGGGCATGTTGAGCAGAATGCGCACCATTTCCTGCACCTGCCGCTTGTCCGCCTTGCCGTGGCCGGTCACCGCCTGCTTCACCTGCATGGGCGTGTATTCAAACAGATTGTCCGTCCTCTGCGCCGCCGCGACCAGCGCCGCGCCGCGCGCCGCGCTTACGGCCATGCCGGTCGTCACGTTTTTAGCGAAGAACAGTTCTTCAAAGGCGATCTCATCCGGCTGATACATATCCACCAGCTGGTTCACGCCGATGAAGATCGTCCTCAGCCTCTGCGGCATGGGCTGCCCCGCGGGCGTGCCCAGCGTGCCGTATGTGATCAGCTTGTTCCTTCCCGCGTTCGATTCGATCACCCCGTAGCCCATCGTCGCAAGGCCGGGGTCGATTCCGAGTATGACCAAAGTCTATTCCTCCTGCACGTTCGCAGTTTATCTCAATCCTATTCTATTGCCATCATGCGCCCTCTGTCAAGGCAAACGAGGCTAAAAATGCGCACCGAAATACGTTCACCGTCTGTACAAATCCGCCCCTGAACAAACCCTCTCTCCACCAGTACTGTCCTCCGCCAACCAAAACATGGCCCGCTCTCCGCGCACACGCTCCCCGCCAAATCCCGCCCACACAGAAAAACCCGCCGGAAGATCTCTCTTCCGGCGGGCAATGCATGTTTTCAGGGGGATCAGTTGCTCTTTTCCATTTCCTTGATCAGGTTCATGTTGTACCACTCGGTATCGTTCAGATCCTTCGTGGAGAAGCCGCCGGCCTTGTACCA
>JAFQGN010000016.1 GCA_017398245.1 Clostridia bacterium
CCGTAATAGATCCAGCAGATGAACAGCAGATACAGGCTCAGGCCGTTGATCAGGCCCCAGAGCGCGCCCTGCTTCCAGTTCAGCTTGATGGAATCCTTCAGGTCGGAAAACATAAAGCTGTGCTGGTCGCGCGACCAGTTGCGCAGGCAGTACATCTGCCCGCTGGAGCCCACGCCCATCAGCGCAAGGCAGGGGATGAGGCCCATCAGGAACGAACCCAGATATCCGTCCTGCACAAAACCCATTACGGAATTCGTCTCCGCCGCATAGTTGGACATGACCTGGAAATTAAGCAGCAGCCAGAAAAACAGCGGGATGCAGAAAATATCGTACACCAGGTTCAAAGTGATCATTTTGGTGAACTGGCCCCTCAGTGCGGTGAGGAACAGCTCAAATCGGTTCTTGGGCAGCTGATCGGGCGTGAAATCCGCCTTGCCCGCCTTGCCGTAAAAATAGGTGTTAAACAGTCCAGACATGCTCGTTAGCCTCCTGCAATATCTTTTCGAACAGGCTCAGCCCGTAAACAAGGCTTTCCTCGTCGAAATCAAACCGGGCGGAATGCAGCGGCTCCGTATCGCCGATCCCGCAGAACATGAACGCGCCGGGGCGTTCCTTTTGGTACTCGGAAAAATCCTCTCCGATGGACACCGGGGCAAAGGGCACGGCGCAATCCCCGGCCGCCGCGCGCACCCGCTCCACCGCCTTTGCATGGTTCACAACGGGCGGAAAGCGCGTGATCAGATCCATTTCCGAATGCGTGCCGTACAGAGCGTCCGCCGCAGCGAAGGCGTCCTTCGCCGTGCGCAGAACCTTCTCCATGTTTTCGTCCGAAAAGGCGCGGGCCGTGCATTCCAGCTTTACTTCCGCCGCCAGAATATTGCGCATCGTGCCGCCGGTGATCTTTCCCACCGTGAACACAACGGGCTGCGCCGCGTCCACCGTGCGCATCAGCGCCGCCTGCACGTTTACGATCGCCTGCGCCGCCGCGCACACCGGGTCCATTCCCTTATGCGGGGCCGCCCCATGGGCGCTCGTTCCGCGCACGATAAAATCCAGCGTTCCTACGCCGCTCATCACAGGGCCTTCGGCCAGACCGAACGCGCCCCTTTTGATGCCCGGCCACAGGTGCAGGCCGTATACCTCGTCCACATGCGGATCTTCCAGAAGCCCCGCATCGATCATCCTGCGCGCGCCGCCGATGTTCTCCTCCGCCGGCTGGAAAATGAGCACAACGTCTCTTTTGAGCCTCTGCCGGTTCTCGCTTACGATCCGCGAAAGCCCGAGCAGCACGGCCATGTGCCCATCGTGCCCGCAGGCGTGCATCGCTCCTGCATGCTGCGAAACGAAGGGCAGCCCTGTCTGCTCAAGCACGGGCAGCGCGTCCATGTCGGCCCGGAAGGCCACCGCGCCGGCGATGGGCTCCCTCGCGCGATATACCGCCTTGAGACCGCCCGCGCAATCGGCCAGCACATCCGGCCCTGTCGCCTCCAGCGCCTTGCGCACATAGGCCACCGTCTTCGGCAGATCGCGACCGATCTCGGGAATACGGTGCAGCGCGCGCCGGTCCGCCTGCATGCGCGCAAATTGGGCGATGGCGTTTGCCGTTTGCATCGGTCGCCGCCTCCTTTATATTTCCCTTCTTTATATGATACCATAAACCGTCCTTCCTCACAATCTTTTTTAGCCAGCTTCCCCATTGAGTCACTTCTTTTTCACACGCGCTTCATATCCTCCGCTCGACAGGCTCGCTCCCGCGCGGTATACTGGTGCAAAACGACACGTAGGAGGCGCGCCTATGGCTTACAAGGCTGTGCTGTTTGATCTGGACGGAACTTTGCTGGACACGCTGGGAGATCTGCACAGCGCGGTAAATTTCGCGCTGGAGAAGAACGGGTACCCGACGCGCACGCTTGCGCAGGTGCGCGCCTTTGTGGGCAACGGCGTGAAAAAGCTGATCGAACGCGCGCTGCCCGAAGGCGCAACCGAGGCCGAGATCGCCCTCTGCCTTGCCGATTTCACCGCCGAGTACGACCGGCATATGAACGTGCTGACCAAGCCCTACGACGGCGTGACAAGCGTCCTTCGCGTACTCAAGGCGCGCGGCGTGCGCATCGCCGTGGTCTCCAATAAATACGATTCCGCCGCCAAAGCCCTCGTGCAGGCGCATTTTGGCGATCTGATCGATATCTGTTTCGGCACGCTCAAAAACGTGCCCGCCAAGCCCGCGCCGAACACCGCCAACATGGCGCTGGCCGCCTTTGGCCTGAGCGCGGCCGAAGCCGCCTATGTGGGCGATTCGGGCGTGGACTGCTCGACCGCCGCCAACGCAAATCTTCCGTTCATCGCGCTCTCCTGGGGCTTCTGGGACAGAGACCGGCTTGAGCAGGCTGGCGCAAAGGTGATCTGCGACAGCGCCGAAGAGCTGCTCGAGCGCCTTCTGTAACAGGCGCGCATGCAAACCCAGCCGAACCCCAAAGAAAGAGCGGCCTATGCCAATGGCATAAGCCGCTCTTTTGCATTTTCCGAAAGAACCGGATCTTTCGTGAACAAATGAGAATTACAGCAGGGAAGCCGCCTCTTCGTCCACGATGATCTGGCAGTTCTGGTGCAGCTGCAGAACAGACGCGGGGCACTTGGGGGTGACGGGGCCCTTCACGGTATCAAGAATGGCCTGCGCCTTGCCCTTGCCGGTGGCCAGCAGGATCACGCGCTTGGCGGTCATGATGGTGCCGATGCCCATGGAGATGGCCTTTTCGGGCATATCCTCGGGCTTGTCAAAATACTGGGCGTTGGCGTCGCGGGTGGACTGGGTGAGGGTCACGATATTGGTGCCGTAGATGAAATCGCTCTCGCGCGGCTCGTTGAAGCCGATGTGGCCGTTGTGGCCGATGCCCAGAATCTGCAGATCCACGCCGCCGATCTTGTCCAGCATGGCGTCGTATTCCTTGGCGTTGGCTTCCGGATCGTCGCCCAGGCCGTTGGGAACATAGGTATTGGCCTTGTCGATATTGACATGGTCGAACAGCTCGGTGTTCATGAAATAGCGGTAGGAGCACTTGTGATCGCCGGACAGGCCGACGTATTCATCCAGGTTATAGGAGCTGACCTTGGAAAAATCCAGCAGGCCGCGCTTGTACAGCTCGATCAGCTTCTGATAGGTGGGCACGGGGGTGGAGCCGGTAGCCAGGCCCAGCACACAGTTCGGCTTGGAATAGATGGTGGAAGCAAAAATGGACGCGGCGACTTCGCCGACTTCGGCCTTGTTCTTGCAAACGATTACCTGCATTGCTTATCGCTCCGTTTCGTCGGCCCTTACGGGCGCGCGTATTTTTGAGCAGGTCCTGCGGGCCTGCATCCTGCCTTTAGTATAGCACTTCCGGCGCAAAAATGCCATACTATATAGAGCATAGCTTGGTTTTATACCCCTGCTCAATTGCGCCTTTTCCCACAATCAAAAAGAACGAGCCCTGCGATATACATGGGCTCGTTCTCATCAGCGCATTTTTGCATCCAGATACGTCTTATATCCGAACGCGTAATATTCGATCCACACGCGGTGGCCCGTCTGCGCCCTTTGCGCGTCGGCCAGGATGCAGATGCTCGTCGTGCTGCGGCTGAGGGGCTTTGCATCGGGCAGCTTGTATTCCACCAGCGCGATGTCTCCCTCCAGCGGAGAGACCCCTGCCGTGATCCACTCGCAAGGCAAAAGCCCGAACGAGCCGACCTTCACATCCAGCGTAATAAAGCAATAATCCTCGATATTTTCCGAGCCGAGCGCGCCGTAGAGCCTGTCGCCCGCCTCGCCGCTTTTCACCGAGCGCAGCGCCTGTGCAAAGCGTTCCGGCTCCTGCGCGGCGGGGATGATCGTCTCGTTCGCAGCCGATACCTGCAGGCGCGTGCCCGCGACGAGATAGACCAGCACCACGATCAGCACCAGCGCAATCGACCCAAGCGTTTTCGCAATCGTTTTCATACGGAGCGTTCCTCTTTCTGCCATTTTTCGGTTCAGTATAGCAGAACATTGTTATGCAAACAAGGCCGGGCGGGCAGTGCCCGCTAACATTTGCTGCCGCGGAACGGAACGATAGAACTGCAATATCGCCGCGAAAGCCCGGCCCGTACTGTAAATGCTGCCGATGCAGGCAGTGCCCGCTAACATTTGCTGCCGCGGAACGGAACGACAAAACTGCAATATCGCCGCGAAAGCCCGGCCCACACGGTACGTGTAGCCGGGCTACTCTTTTTTCGAACAGAAATCTATCCCCTTATTGAGGCGTCCAGAGGGAATCATCCCCTCCGGCAGGGTGCGGGACAGAGTCCCGCTGTAACCCCTCCGCGCAATCCGCGCCTCTTCTCAGCGGTCCGCCTCCGTATACCACGAAGGCACGACCGTGCGGAACCTGTCGTACCACGAGACCACCGCGGCAAAATTCGCCTTTGCCACCTCCAGCTCCCCTTCGCCAAACGCCACCGCCCACGGCAGTGCAGAGACCTGATCGTTCGTCACATACAGCGCCAGCAGCTCCCAGAACAGCATCGGCGGCTTTTCCGGCGCGAAATAGCCATCGATCCGGCCGCGTGCGAAGGCATGCGATGCGCGCACGTCCCAAACGATGCGGTTGAACTCCTCCCATGGGTCGCCCCAGTCCAGCCGGTTGAAATCGATCACGCCCATGTGGTTCTCCGGCGTGACGACCATGTTCCCGCAGTGGTAATCGCCGTGCTGCAGGCTCTGCGGCCTGCCGGCGAGCAAACGGCGGCGGCTGTCGATAAAATCAAACGCCTCCTGCGCGCCGTCCGCCTCAAGCCCGGATTCGTACCAGCGCCTTCGCTTCCTTTCGATCTTCGCGTTGAAAAACTCATCCCACGGCGGGCGGTCCTGCGGCGCGGGCACGGAATGGATCTTGCGCAGCGTCTGTCCGGCTTCAAAGCCGAGCCGGTACTGCTCTTCAAGCGGCAATTCGGGCAGAGTGCCCTCCGCATCCTCGCCGTCGATATACGTAAGGAGCGACCACGCGACGGCCCCGTCCTGCGTCAGCCCGCAATCGATCGCACGCGAAGCGGGCAGCTGCATCGCATTGAGCGGCTGCATGGCCTCGTGGATCGTGCGGATCTTCTCGTAATTCTTGCCCTCGCCCGCGCGCAGGAGCAGGTCTTCTCCCTTCTCCTGCCGGATGTGGAACTTCCTCTCGCCCGACCAGCCGTAGCTGATCTCTCGAATCTGCGTCCATCCCTCGCTGCCGGGAATCTGCTTCATCCACTCTTCCATCGCCGCCGCCCTCCTTTTCAGAGTCAAATTGCAAACATTTTGCGTGCCCGGGAAAAAGATTGCCGGAAAAACTTGATTCCGGCCTAAGCAAACAAGTATACTGTATACATGATACACGTTTTGCGCTGAAATTTCAAACCATGCGAGGTGCCATATGAAAGAACACATCGATACCATTCCGCTTTGGGAAGCGTTCCGCGAAAACTGCGAATGCCCGCTGTGCCGCCTGCATTCTCTCAACGAAACCAACTACCGCGAATATTTCATGGGCGCGTCCCTTATGGAGCCGGACGTGCGCGTGGAGACCAACAAAAAGGGCTTCTGCGCCCGCCATTACGGCCAGATGTTCCGCATGAGCAACCGCCTCGGTCTTGCTCTGACCACCCATACCTATCTCAAGGACGTCATCTCCCGCATCGAGGCCGACGCCAAGACGCGCGAGGGCGCGCCGAAGAAGACCGGCCTGTTCGCGCGCAAGCAGACCGCCCCCGCGGGCGACGAGCTTTCCGCCGTCGGCTCCACCTGCATCCTGTGCGAGCGCATCAAGACCACCATGGACCGCTATATCGAAACCTTCTTCGTCACCTGGAAGAAGGAAGCCGAGTTTAAAAAGGCTTTCTCCGCCTGCAAGGGCTTCTGCGTGGAACACTACGCGCTGCTCATGAACGCCGCTCCCGCCAACCTCTCCGGGGCCGATCTTTCCGCCTTCACAAAAGACCTGATCGCCGTGGAAAAGACCGCGCTGGAGCGCATCGAAAAGGAGCTGGAGTGGTTCACCCTCAAGTTCGATTACCGCAACGCCGACAAGCCCTGGGGCACCAGCGAAGACGCGGTCGAGCGCACGCTGAACAAGCTGCGCATGCTCTCCATCCCCTTCCCGGATCACGAGCCCGAGGCGCGCCCGAAGTAAACAAGCCCGTCTCCGCCCCTGTCTTCGGACGTAATCCAGCCCGGATCCCAGCCCTGAATATCGCGCTTGCCGCTTCTTTTCCGAACGAGGCGGCGGAACGTGCGAACCGAACATTTCTTCCTGCAAAAGAGCCGCCCCGCACAAGGGGCGGCGTTTATCCATTCATGAATCGAGGCGATCCCCCTATGAAAAAACTGCTCCTCTTCCTTCTGCTGGCGCTCCTCGCCTTTCCGGACGCCATGGCGGAAGACGCTCCCACCGAATATGTGGACGTCACCGTCGTCATCGGCGCGCCCGCCATCGATGCCGGCGTGAACATCCGCCAAAGGCCGAGCGCCGACAGCGCCAAGGTCGCTTCCATGTCCCCGGGCGAAAAATGTACCGTCACCGACCGCGCAAACGGCTGGTATGCGGTCGAATTCGAAGGCAAGACGGGCTACGTGCGCGAGGATCTTCTCAAAACAAAGGAAACCACCGTGCAGGTGGAAAAGATCGTGGAAGACCCTCTGCTCGCCTCCTGCGAAGGGTTCCAGATGCCCTTTATGGAAGACCCGGGCGACAAGCTCAAGGTGGTTGGCACGGTATCCAGCAATATCCCCATGGCCGAAGTGAAGATCACCATCTTCGATCTTCGCCAGCTTGCGGACGAAGCCGTCGTCTCGCAGAAATTCAGCCGCGAGGCCGATGTACGCGAGTTCGACCTTTCCGCCTTTTCCGGCTCCTCTGCGCTGCGCAAGCTCTCCTCCGGCGAAAAGAAAGCCGTCGTGAGCGTCGTTTCCGCAAACGAAGAGCAGACCGTGGCCGAGCAGCTGGTCTACATCTCCGGCAAATGCGCCGATCCGGTCAGCATGACCGCCGAGTGCAAAATCGCCGTCTCCCGCGGCAGCGCCTCCACCTTCCTCGATGACAGCTATAAAACCTCCTGGTCTCCCCGCTCCGCCGAGGACACCGTCAAGATCCGCATCCCCTCCGAAAAGACGGCCGCCGGCCTGTATATGGAATGGGACAAGGCCCCCTCCCGCGTCGAGATCACACTCTACGACAATACCGGCGCGGTCATCCGCACCGTTCAGGAAAGCAACCCCTCCGGCAAGTGGAACCTGTATTACCCGCTGGAGGAAGCCGTTTCCGGCCTGACCATCCGCTCTGCCGATACCGACAACGGCCTGACTAAACTGCGCATTTACGAACAGGGCAAGGTTCCCCAGGCCGTGCAGCAGTGGCAGGACACGCCCGAAAAGATCGACCTGATGATGATCCTTCCCCATATGAACGATGAAACGCTCTATTTCTCCGGCGTGCTCTCTCAGCTGAGCGCGCAGGGCAAGAACGTGCTGGTCGTCTATATGGCGGGCGACAGCCGCAACAAGCATGCCGAGGCGCTGGACTGCCTCTGGACGCACGGCGTGCGCATCCATCCTGTCTTCGTCGGCTTTGCCGATTATAAGACCGCCACCTATTCCCAGGCCGAGCGCCTCTGGGGCTCGGAAAACACCTACAAGGCCATGGTCGGCCTCATCCGCAAGTATAAGCCCGACGTCGTCCTCACGCAGGATTGGAACGGCGAATACGGCCACAACCAGCATATCATGACCGCACGCTACTGCGTAAAGAGCGTGGAGCTGGCCGCCGATGCCAACGCCTTCCCGGCCATCGCCGAAGCCTACGGCGTGTGGGACGTACCCAAGCTCTATCTGCACCTTTGGGACGAGGAAAACCGGCTGGAGCTGGGCTTTGATCAAAAGCTGGACGCGCTGGGCGGCTTAAGCCCCATGCAGGTGGCGTTCATCGCCATGGACAAGCACACCTCGCAGCTGCATAACCCCACCTATTCCCTCCTTGTGGACGGCAGGGATTACGATTGCACCTGCTTTGGCCTGTACCGCTCCACCGTCGGCCCGGACGTCGAAAAGAACAGCTTCTTCGAGCATCTGGAATGACCCGGAGCCGCTCGCTTTGCTTCGTCGGCAGTGAGAGATCCCCTGCCTGCACCGGCTCTCGCCAAACATCGCGCCGGCGGCGAAATCCCTCCTGCTAAGTTTCCTTCTCCCTGGCCTCGCCGCCGGGGAGCTTTTTTCTGCCCACATACATATCAAAAGCGCAGGGGTGTCCCCGCGCAGTTATTTTCCAATATGCATTTGCCCAAAGAAGCCAACGTACGTTCAAGGACGAGCGCTTTTTCCGGAAATGCCCTTACCGCAAATGCGACACGACATATTAAACAGCAGGAGGCTGCTTGCCTCCTGCTGCTGCTTTCCGCACGCTCGTCAATCGTCGCGTTCCTTGTCGGCCTTGTATATCGTGCCGTCCGCAGCGCCGATCTCGTACTCGTATTCGTACCCACCGCATTCAAATTCGATCTCGTACACCACGCGGCCGCCATCCCGGTCCGCTTCGCACTGCAGGCCCCGGGCCTGATCGGCCGTCACTCCGGCATGCTCCAGCGCGATCCGCACCGCAGCATGCACGCCGATCACGCCGATCGTCCTGTCCGCAATTTCAACCAGCTTTTCCACGCGCATCGCCGCAAGCTCCTGCGCGCTGTATTGCGCGTTCTGCTGCTCGACAGCCAGCGCAAGCGCAGCCTTCGCACGGGACACGCCTGCCTCCGCCGCAAGCAGATCCGCCTGCTCGCTTTCCTCGGCCATGCGGATATACACCTCGTCCAGTTTGTCCTCGCGCCGCTCGGTCTCGTTCAGCCTGCTCCCGAGCAGTTCGACCAATTCCTGTGCATAGCCCTCGTCCTGCGCATACACGCTCACCAGCAGCGCATCGTCGATCTGCCTTGCGCGCAGCATGCCCTCCACCAGCACGTCCACCGTTTCGCCCAGCGAAAGGCCCTGCCACTGCACATCGGCCAGAAGCGTTTCGCCTTCGGCGTTCGCAGCCGCAATGTTAAGCACCGCCCCGTTTTCATCCAGCCAGATCTCCACGGCCGAACCGGAATCCAGCGCCACAACGGCATGCGGATCCGCCTCCTTCGCATGTACGGGTAAAATTCCAGCAACGAACAGCACAAACGCAGTCATCAAGGCGGCAATATGGTTCCTTTTTGTCATTTTCAGCGCGCATCCTTTCTTTTCGGTCGTCCATCTTAGTAATCTTATGTATTTTATATGTTTAATGGCGGACAAAGCCCCTTCATACCACGAATATACCCCTGCTGCTGCGCATTGAAACAGAATTATCCTCTCTCACTCGAAAAAAGCCGCCTCCGGGAACTCTCCCGAAGGCGGCGACCGTATTTACTTGAAGTATTCGCCCGCGACAGCCGCAACGTTTTCCGCGCTGAAGCCGAAGTGGGGGAACAGGAACTTGTACGGAGCGGAAGCGCCGAAGCTGTTCATGCATACGATCTTGCCGTCGATACCGGCATAGCGGTACAGGCCCTGAGAAGCGCCGGCTTCCACAAACACACGCCTGCGCACGGCATTGGGCAGAACAGATTCCTTATACTCTGCGCTCTGCTCTTCGAACAGCTCCATGCTGGGCATGGAGACCACGCGCGCCTCGATCCCCTGCTCCTTGAGCAGCTTCTGCGCGCCCATGCAGGGCTCCACTTCGGAACCGGTGCCGATGAGGATGACGTCGGGCGTCTCCTTCTCGCAATCGGAAAGCACGTACGCGCCCTTGAGCGCGGCCTTGCCGGAGTTTTCGTACAGCGGCATATCCTGCCTGGTCAGCACCAGGGCCACGGGCTTCTTGCCCGCAATGGCGGTGTACCAGCCAGCGGCGGTCTCGTTGGCGTCCGCCGGACGGAACACGACCATGCCCGGGATGGAGCGCAGGCCGACCAGCTGCTCGATGGGCTGGTGGGTGGGGCCGTCCTCTCCCACGCCGATGGAATCGTGCGTGAGGATATAGGGCACGTTCAGGCCCATCAGCGCGCTCATGCGCATGGCGTTCTTCATGTAATCGGAGAACACGAAGAAGGTGGCGCAGTAGGGGCGCAGGCCGCCGTGCAGATGCATGCCGTTGCAGATAGCCGCCATGGCCATTTCGCGCACGCCAAAGTGGATATTGGCGCCCTCGGGCGTTTCGGCAGAGAAATCGCCCTTGCCCTTCATGATCGATTTATTGGAGCCGCCCAGATCGGCGCTGCCGCCGAAGAGGTTGGGCATGAACTTCGCAATGTGGTTCAGGCATTCGCCGGAAGCGGCTCGGGTGGCCATCTTACCGGAGAAGGACCAGAACTCTTCGTCGTTCATCAGGTCGTGCGGCAGCTCGTCGGAATGCCACGCATCCCATTCGGCGCGCAGCTCAGGATACTCCGCCGACCACTTTTCAAACATCGCTTCCCATTCGGCCTGCGCCTTTGCGCCTTCGGCCGCAGCGGCCTTCGGGCCTTCATAGGCCTCTTCCGGCAGCTCAAAGGGAGCGCTCGTCCAGCCCAAATTGTCCTTGAGCGCCTGCAGGTTATCCTCGCCCAACGGTTCGCCGTGGGAGGAAGCCATATCCTGCTTGGGAGAGCCGTAGCCGATATGGGTGTGGCAGATGATCAGGCTGGGCTTGTCGGAGCCCTTCACCTTGGCCAGCGCCTCGTTCACGTTTTCCCAAACATTTGCGTCGGCCACGTCGATCACGTTCCAGCCATAGGCCGCAAAGCGCGCGGCCACGTCGTCGCGGAAGGTGATATCGGTATTGCCTTCGATGGAAATATCGTTGTCGTCATACAGCGCGACGAGCTTGTTCAGCCCGAACGTGCCGGCGATGGAGGCGGCTTCGTGGGAAACGCCTTCCATCATGCAGCCGTCGCCGAGGATGCAGTAGGTGTAATGGTCCACCACCGGGTATCCCTCGCGGTTGAACTTGGCGGCCAGGTGCTTTTCCGCCATGGCCATGCCCACTGCGTTGGCGATGCCCTGGCCCAGCGGGCCGGTGGAGGTCTCCACACCGTTGGTCAGGCCGTGCTCGGGGTGGCCGGGGGTGAGGGAGCCGTACTGGCGGAACTGCTTGATATCCTCGATCGTCAGGCCGTAGCCGAACAGATGCAGCAGGCTGTACAGCAGCATGGAACCATGGCCGGCGGAAAGGACGAACCTGTCACGGTCGGCCCACTGCGCGTCGGCGGGGTTATGCTTCATATTCTTGGCCCACAGGGCGTACGCCATGGGCGCAGCGCCCAGCGGCATACCGGGATGGCCGGACTTGGCCTTCTGCACAGCTTCTGCGGAAAGAACACGGATGGCGTTCACGGTAAGGCAATCGTTCTTAGACATACGTTTACACATCCTCGCAGCTATATTACCGGAAACCGGGAATTTCTCAAATCATGTCCTCTTCAGGGACGATGCTGTCAAAATAATGAAACAGCGGTACCAAATCAGTATATCCTTTTACGATCTCTTCTGCAAGCGCGGGAGATTTAATCAGCGTAAAATCCTTAATATCTTTTTCAAAGTAGAAGCTCTTGGCCCGGTACCAGTCCGTCAGCTCCGCCGGAACGCATTCCGGCACAGGCAGCCTTTTGAAATGATCCACATGGGGCGTGTATCGCCCTTCGATATCGTCCAGCAGCTTTTGCAGTTCCTCCGGCTCGGTGCGCAGGCGGTGGCGCAGGCCGTTCATCATCGGCCTGTTTTCCTGATAGAACCCGATGCCGTACGAAGCGCCGGAACAGGAAAGATCAAAATACGCGCCGATGGTGGTCTTCCGGTCCTCTCTCGGGCGGCGGAACGCCAGCCAGATATAATCGCGATAGGGCGTTTTATCGTTGGTAAAGCGCAGATCCCGGTTGATGCGGGAGACAACCTTTTCCGGCCTCGTCTCCAGCTCCGGGCTCAGTTTTCGCACGCTTTCGCCCAGCGCCCCGGCCAGCTCCAGCGCGGGCCTGCGCACCGCGCGCACATACCAGTCGTGGTTCTCATGAAAAAACTCGCGGTTATTATTAAAGCTGAGCGCCATGAAAAACTCAAACGTCTCGTCCGTAAATCCCTGAAACATATTTCCTCCGTCAATGCTCCTTCTCGTCTTCCGGGCGGATAGAGACCGGCTTGTGCGGCCTGGTCTGCACCCATTCGGCCTCGTCCATGCGCGCGTTCTGGCGCAGGGTCTTCATGCGCTTTGCGCGCTTTTCGCGGGCGATGCGGCGGCGTCGGCTCTTCACCGCCGCGTGCGCCATCAGCACAAGCAGCAGCGCCGCCAGCAAGCCAATGCCCGCATACATGAATACCGCATAGGCCGAAGCGCCCAGCTGCACCGGGCTGCCCTGCAAAAACGCGTCCGGCTCCGCCGTGCCGGGAACCAGCGTGATCTTTTCGGAAAGCACCGTCGTGCGGCTGCCGTCCTGCTCCGCAAACTGCGCAAGGAACAGCATTTCGCTCGTTTTCTCTATCGCGCATTCCAGCACAAAGCGCATCTCGCCCGGCGCCACTGCGGCCAGCGTGCGCATCTGCCCAAGGCTCCGCTCCGAAATGACCACGTTTTCCACGGCGGTCCCGCCTTCGTTGGTCAGAGTGATGCGCGCCTTTGCGGTGCCGCGCGCGCTTTCCTCCTGCACGGGCTCGGCAGAGATTCGCAGGCGGATCTGCCCCGCGCTCTCTTTCAGCGCGACCGTCGCCTCATTGCTCTGCACGCTCACCGTCTCGTCCGATTCTGTGCGCGCCTGCGCCGTGATGCAGAAGACCGAATCCCCGCCGATCTGTATTTCGATCTGCTTTTGCACCGTTTCGCCGGGCGCGATCACGCCGGGCAGCGGGCTGAGCCTGCCCAGAGAACTGTCCGTCAGTTCGATATCGTACAGCGCGGTGTTGCCGGTGTTGGTTAATTGCAGGCTGAGCAACACCGTCTCGCCGCGCAGGGCTTCCTCCCGGTCCACCGAAAGCGCCGCCTGCAGCCCGTTCACCGCCGGCGCGATGGCCAGCGGCTCCAGAGCCTGCTCAAAGCGCTCCTCGCCGCAGTGCCACACGGCCTTCGGCGCGCTTTCGCACTCCTGCGTGACCGTCACGTTCACCTGCGCGGTCTCGTATTCGCCGGGCCCGAGCGTATCCAGCGCAAGGATCAGCCCGCACAGCGGGTCAGTCAGGTCGATATCGTGCAAAGGCACGTCGCCCGTGTTTTCCACCCTGTATACCAGCGCGGCGGTGCCGCCCATGCCCACGAATCTTTTGGAGACGCTGCGCTGCACCTCCAGCGCCGGGCCGGGCTCGCTCTCCCGCGCCAGCGCGATGGGGCACAACACAAAGCACAACAGCAAAACCAGAACCGTCGCCCGCTTCAACAGCCTCTCCTCCAGTCTCTTGTATGGATAACCCCGCATTCCGCGCTTCTCACGCAGCCAACGCGGCAAAAACACTTTTCCCTGCGCCGATCCCTCTTGCCGGGCTCACGCGCATCTCCTTTTTACACAACAAAGCACAACTTCCGAGCGCATTCCTTATTCCGCATCGCAACCGGTCAACTCGGGCGCGCGCGCAACGCAAACCCGGCGCACGGATTACTCCAATGGCATCCGGCGAACTCCTATCGCACTCCCTATTCCGCATTGCGGATCGCGGCCAGCGAGCTCAGGCGCATGGCCCTCTGCGCGGGCGAAATACCCGAAAGCACGCTCACGCCCACAACGCCCAGCCACGTCCCCGCAGCCAGCGCCGGCGGTATGAGCGAAACCATTCCGCCCTCCTCGGCAAACAGAACGCTGCCCGCCATTACCGAGGAGATCGCCTGCTGCAGCCAGCCCACGTTGTTCAGCGCCCAGGAAAGCGCATAGCTCGCGCCCACGCCCGCCAACCCGCCGAACACGCCGATGAACGCCGCCTCGCACAAAAACAGCGCGCGAATATTGCCCAAGCTGCAGCCCAGCACCTTCATCACGCCGATCTCGCGCGTGCGCTCGTAGATGGACATCATCATGGTGTTCGCAATGGACAGCGCAGCCACCAGCATGGAGATCGCGCCGATCACGCCCAGAAACGCCTGCATGGTGGCGATCTGCTCCTTGAACGTGTTCACATATTCCATCGGGCTGTAGCATTGCACGCCCATGTCGTTCAGTTCCTTTACCAGCCCTTCCACGCCGTCCACGCTCTTTGCCAGAACGTACACCGTGTCATAATTTTTCAGGCTGTCCGCCGTCACGCCCAGCGTTTCCATCAGATCTTTGTTGTCGCGCTGCAGCCGCTTGAGCCAGTCCAGATTCACGATCGGCCCGGAAGAAAACGTCCAGTCGTTCGCGTCGGCCTTGAACGTGCCCACGCATTTCGCGTCCATTTCCACTTTTTTCTGCGCGGCCTGACCGGTCACGGAATCGATATTCGAATAATCGTACCAGCCGATCTGCAGCGCAAACGGTGCGCTCAGCCAGCGCACGGGCGGGGTGGGCAGGGGAATGCCCTCGTTCAGATACGTCCACGTATCGATATATTCGCCCGTTTCCTCCTCCGGGTCCTTGAATTCCATCATGTAGACCTCGTTGAGCAGGAACTCCATCTTGTCCGTCCGCCCGGAAAACCCGCTGCCGCTCTCCATTTCCGCCAGTTTATAAAAATCGGCGGGCTCCACGGCGGTCAGATAGGCATAGGCCTCGTAATCGCCCGTCGTCAGCCGCAGCGTCGCATTCGGATAAAAATGCACGACCGGCGTCGCCGCAGCCACGCCCTGCATCTGTTCGATCCGCCTCACAACCGCATCGTTCAGCTTTGTGATGCGCCGCCCGGCGGAAGAATCTCCCGAATAGGAATAATACGGGTAGATCTGCACCAGCCGCAGGTTCGTCGTCTCCTCCATCAGGCGCATCTGCGCCTCCTGCGCGCCGTAGCCCAGCGAAAGCGTCACGATGATCGCGCACGCGCCGATGACCACGCCCAGCATCGTCAATGCCGAGCGCAGCCGACGGCGCAGCAGATTATGCAGGCTTTCGGCCAGAATATCAGTCCATTTCATCGTTTTCAAAAGCGCGGATCCGGCGATGGCGCGCGCTCACGCCGATACTGACCATCACGAGCATAAATACGCAGCCCACAAACGCATACGCCCACCACGGCAGCACGGCGGCCACTTCCATCGCCACGCGTGCGGGGCCGGGCTCGGGCGTCGGCTCAGGCTCGTCCATTTCAAATCCGGCAAACCAGTCCTCTTCTTCATACGATTCGGAATAGAACGAAACGTTCTTCACCTCGCTGAAGCTCTCTCCCCGGCCGTTTTCATAGCTGACCACCAGCTGCGCGCTGTGGGAACCCTCCTGCATGGGGGTCAGGCGGATCTCCGCCGTCTTGCTCGTTCCGCTTTCCATATTGCCGCAATAGAACGCCGCACCCACGCTCAGACCCGTGTCCTCGCTGCGCGGTGTCACGGTCACGTTATAGAGCGTTGTCCTTCCCAGGTTGAACACGCCCATGCTGATCGGGTAGCTCTCCCCGGCCACCGAGCCGTCAGAGGGCAGCACCGGGTCGTCCAGCTTGATGCGCATCAGCTGGCTGACATGGATCACGACCGTCTGCGAAACGGAATGCGCGCCGGCGTTCGCGTCCTCGTAATCGATCATCACGTAGATTTTCACCGGCTCGTCCTCGATATCGGTCTGCGCCCGCACACGCAGCCGCTGCTCCACCGCCCTGTTCGCGCCGATGGTATCGATATAGGCGGAAAACGCGCCGGAGACCGGCAGCACGGCGTCGCTTTCGGCCTCGCAGTTAATCACGATATTGCCCACCGCTTCCGTCTGCGATGTATTGTACAGTTTCAAAATCACGTCAAATTCGTCGCCCGCCACGGGGTTTTCCGGGCTGGTGGAAACCGACTGCACGATCAGCTTGGCCTCGGGCCCCGCCTCGTCGCTGCCGCCTCCGTAATAATAATATCCTCCGCCCCCGCCGGTGGTGGTCGCCGGAACGTCCGAATTCACCGCTGTGGCCTGCAAAACGGCCTTTGCCGAGCCGGAGCCGTACTGTTCGCTCTCCCAGCGGATCTTTACGGGTATCTCATATACGCCGTTGCGCACGCTCGTATGCACGATCAGCCCCTCAAACACGGCAAAGCCCGCGTTGTAGCGCGCGCCTTCTTCATACGCCGCCCCGTTGAGCGGGTCGACATACACCGTTTTTCCATTCTGCTGCGCCTTTTTAAAGCCCAGCTGCTGCGCGGTGGAATCGTTCAGCGTGGAAACGATATATTTCCTGCCGCCGAGCGTCTGCCTGTAAAACGGCAGATCGCCCTCCTGATCGATCTCGACCGAAAGGCTGCCCAGCGCGGAGAAGATATCCCCGCTGTAGCCGATGGCGCTGCGCGTGGGGTCGTACTGCACGATGGAGCCGCTCCCGAGCATATTGCTGTACCAGCTCTCGCCGCCCGCGCCAAATTCCACCGGGACCGCCAGCGTCATGGTCTTTTTGCGCTCGATCTCGATCGTCTCCATATTGCCGATCGCGGCTCTGCCCTGCGCGGGAGCCTGCGTCATCTGCGGCTGCACGCTCGGCACAGGGGTGCCTACAGGCTGCTGCGTCGGCTCCGGCATATTCTCCGGCCGCGCCGTAGGTTCGGGCGTGTGTTCCGGCTGCAAAGTGGCCTGCGGAGGCACGATCGCCTCTCCCGGCGTTACGACCTGTTCCGCCAGCGCGCAGCCCGTCCACACCGCCAGCAGCACGGCGATCAAAAGCAGTATCTGTTTTTTCATCGTCTCATTCCTCCGTATGGGAACCTGCCCCGGCAGGGATCTGCGCCGGACAGGGGTTCGTTCTGTTTTCCAACACTTTGCCGTCCAGAAGGGTGATCACCCTGTCGGCATACTGGGCGATCTCCGGATCGTGCGTCACCATGATCAGCGTCGTGCCCCGTTCACGGCAGATCTCGCGGATCAGCCGCAGCACATCCCGGCTGGTGTTCAGGTCCAAATTTCCTGTGGGCTCGTCCGCAAACAGGATGCGCGGCTGCGTGACCAGCGCGCGGGCAATGCCCACTCTCTGCTGCTGTCCGCCGGACATCTGCCCGGGCATATGCCCCGCATGGCTTAAAAGCCCCACGGCCTTGAGCATCTCGCGCGCCATTCTCGTCCGCTTTACCTTGCCCACGCCCTTGTACATCAGCGGCATGGCCACATTGTCCAGCGCGGTATGCGCAGGGAACAGATTGAACGACTGAAACACAAAGCCGATGTTTTTCAGCCGGAAGGAGACCAGGCGGCTCTCGCTGAGCTTTTCGATCTGCCTGTCCGCAATGCGAATGCGCCCCTTCGTCGGTTTTTCCAGCCCCGCAAGCAGGTTCAGCAGGGTGGATTTTCCCGAGCCCGAACGGCCTACAATCAGCGCGAACTCGCCGGGGTACACGTCCAGCGAAACGCCGTCGAGCGCTTTCAGCCTCGTCTGGCCGACTTCATAGACCTTCGTGACATCCTCCAGATGGATGACCGGCTCCCGTTCCACCCGCGCTCCCCCTTTCTGCCCGCATTGCGCTATTTCCTCATTTTCAGTATACCACATACGCCGCGCGCCCGCAAATCCACTCTTTGGACTATGCAAGCCGGCCTTTTGTTCTGCCCGCTCCGGCGAGGGCCCGCAAACCGGAACAGTCGGCATTTTGCCCGCCCAAAGAAACGGGGCACATTTGCAAACCAGGAGCGCATCGTGCTCATAGTCGGCATTTGCTCTGCTGACGGAAGCAGCCTTTGCATCGCGCGCCGGGCCGGCGTTTTTTCCGCCAGCAGGTATATTCTCCTTCCCAGCGGCACAAAATGGGTGCGATGGGGAATTCCGCATTTCCCTTATGGATGCAAGGAGGTGGCCCGATATGGCCCTGATCGAATGTTCCCGCTGCGGCTGCATGCTCGACGCCCGCACGATGCTCTCCTGCGGCATCTGCGGCGCGCGCCTGTGCGAAGCCTGTTCCCGCGAAAGCCACGGCGTTTGCGACGACTGCGCCGGTTCCGACCGCGAGTGAACGCCGGGAGAGCGCAGAAGGGAACGGCGGGGGCTCCGCCCCCTGCACCCCTGCTCAAGGGTCAATGACCCTTGAGAATCCCATCAATGGGGTTTGAATACTATTCCGCAACAAAGCAAAAGGTCGGCTTTGCTTACAGCATAGGCCGACCTTGCGTTATGATCTGGTACTGGAAAAAGATAGCTTGCCCGGCCCAAGGCGGCGTTAGCCTTTGCCGGGCAAACTGACCTTTCACATTATGGTAAGTTTCTTATTCATGAGGATTCTTAAGGGAATCATTCCCTTAAGCAGGGTGCGGGACAGAGTCCCAACATAACCCCGTGCTTGTAAAAGCCCGGCCCACGCGATACGCGTTGCCGGGCAATGCTTTCTTTTGACAGAACCAAAGCCCCCAACCGAGGGGTGCAGGGGGAGAGACAGAGTCCCGCCGCTCCCCTTGCATTATAGCGAAAGGCTGGCCCGCACGATACGTGCTGCCAGCCTTATACTATCCTTTGAAAAACATGTTTATCTCCAAAATATGGGATTCTCAAGGGTCATCGACCCTTGAGCAGGGTTATAGGGGCAGAGCCCCTAACGTACCCCTTTGACAGAGTCCCACCGCTCCCCGTCAGCGGCGGAACGCCGCCAGCTTCCCGAACAGATCGCCGAAGATCCCGTTGCGGTTGAGCTGATCGCACACCAGGAAGGGCGGCCTGTCCGCGCTGCGGCTCCAGTTGCCCTCCGCAGAGAGGATCGGCCTGTGCTCGGCGATCACATGCACGTATTCCGGGCGCACCAGCCTCGCCACCGCGCTGATATCCCAGATCACGCGCGAGCCGCCGGGCACGTTCACGCCCACATCGTACAACAGCTTGATCAGCGCATCGCACAAATCGTTCTTTCCGCCGATCCAGCGCTCCAGCTCCGGAATGGTGGTGGTCAGGTGGCTCGCCACGCCCGCGCAGGGGATCAGCGTGAGCGGCACGTCGATCTCAAACAG
The DNA here is from genome assembly GCA_017398245.1 of Clostridia bacterium. Next base: position 19,030 of record JAFQGN010000016.1, read on the forward strand.
CTCGCGCGATGCGTTCATATCGCCGGAAAGGTTGAATTCGTTCGCGGTCACATCGTGCAGGGGCCTTCCTCCCAGCCACACGATGTGTATCTTTTTGGCAATCGCAGGTTCCATGTGCAGCGCGCTCACCACATTCGTGATCGCGCCGATCGCCACCACAAACAGAGGATCGCTCCCCTCGGGCCGGGCCATGGCCTTTGCAACCAGATCGCGCGCGGCGGGGCTGTCCACCGTGTCGTTCATATTCTCAAAATAACGCTCCGAACCCTTGAACGCAAACCCATCGCTCTTTCGGCCGAGGAAGCTGAGCAGGCGCAATATCTCGTCATAGCTCTTTTCCATGCCGTCCTTCGGCCCGGTAGAGAGACTGTTGAAAAACGGCGCGGCATAAACAGCCTGCACGTTCACCTTTTCCGGCGAAAGCAGCGCATAGCACAGCGCGAACTGATCGTCCACCTCGTTATAGGTATCGGTATCGAGCACCATGTCCAGAACGCCCTCGGGCATCTTCAGGTTCTCCGGGATCCATTTCTCCATGTAAATTCCTCCTTCGGATGGGGTAATTGTGTATATGCGGGCAGGGGTAAGCGCATACTCTTAAAACAGATCACCGCCCAACCGCCCCGGCACAGCGAAAGGGGAGGAGGGCATCATCTGCAGGGAGGGATGACTATGATGACCGAAGTGCTGCCGCGCGGCCGGCACAGCGGCTGGTCTGCCGCCGAGGACAAGCTGCTCTGGGAGACCGCCGACGAGGCCCAGCAGCAGGGGCTGCCGCTCAAGGCCGTCTTTGAGCGCATCGCACAGATGACCGGACGCCGTCCGAACAGCATACGCAATTATTACTATGCACAGGTACGCCAGAAGGAAGGCGACGAGGTCCACAAGCCTCGCTTCGTCCCCTTCCGCGAAGACGAAGTGGAACAGCTGCTGGAGACCGTCCTGCGCGACAAGGCGCAGGGGGCTTCTGTGCGCGCGTGCCTCACAAGACTCGCGGGCGGAGACCGCTCTCTCATGCTGCGCTACCAGAACAAATACCGTGCCGTGATCAAAAACAAACCCGAAACCGTAGAAAAAATCGTGGAAAAGCTGCGCGCCGAGGGCGTCATCTGCGAAACGCCGCAGGTGCACCCGCGCACGACTTTGGCCGATTCCTGTGCGCGCTTTGCATCCGCCGCACGCCGCAGCGGAGACGCCGAGCTCATCCGCGCGTGCGATATCCTCGCCGAACACCTTCTGCGCGAAGGCGAGACCGCCGCACAGACCGATACCCCGAACCGGGGCGACAAAGTGCGCTACGACCTGTGCCGCATGGCCCTGCAGGACGCCAAGCGCCAAAACAGCGCCGTATGCGAATCCGCGCGCCCCGTGATCGACTGCATCAAGGAGCAGCTCGCGCTTTCCGCCGCCGAACAGGCCCCCGCCGCGTTCCTGCAGGAGCTTGCCGAAAAGCTCGGCCCGCTGGAGGAAGCCGTCACACAGGCTGGCTGCTGATACCACAAGCTTCTCTCGCGCACCAATGACCGCTTTGTCGGAAACCATTGCGCAGGTCAGCGGCTGATACCAGCGCAGAGAGGCTTCCGGGCGGACGCTATCTTCCCGGACCGGAAATCCCGCCGGAAGGAAGCCGCGCTTCGCAATCCTCTATGCTGCTGCGCCTAAAGTATAGCAGAAAACACCGCCAAACCCAATACAGTCTGTGCATTTTCTGCGCCGCAAAGCTCCTTGCGCAGAGCTTTATGCAGTGCCCCAACGCAACCCCATGCTCAAATCCACTGCCGCCAAACAGATCGATAGAGCTGCAGTCCACATAACGAAAGGCTGGCCCGCGCGGTACGCGCTGCCAGCCTCATTCTTCGTTTGGATAGTTATTTATCCCCAATACGGGATCCTCAAGGGGAAGGTGGCAAACCTTCAGGTTTGCCAGTCCGGCTAAAGCCGGACCGCCGACGGCCAAATCAAAGATTTGGGCGCGGCGCCGTATGTCCCTTAAGCAGGGTCTTAGGGGCAGCGCCCCTACGTACTCCTTTGGCAAATCCCCGCCGTCCCTCTGCCTCACACAGGCTTTTTCGGAATGCACCCGGTAAACACCGTGCGCCCGGGCTCGGACTCCACCTCGATCGTCCCGCCGTACTTCTGCAGGATATCCTGCACGATGGCCAGCCCCATGCCGTGCCCCGTGCGCTTTGTGGTGAACCCGGCCTGAAACACGCGTTCGAGCACGCTCTTAGGCATGCCTGCGCCGTTATCCTCCACTGTGAACAGGTACGAAAGCACCGATTCACGCATGCTCACCTTCAGCTGCGGCTCCTGCACGCCTTCCAGCGCGTCCAGCGCATTGTCGATCAGATTGCCCAGCACGCGGCAGATCTCCCACGCGGGCACGGGCATGCCCTCCCAATCGGAGGAGATATCGAACTGCGCGGCCACCTTTCTTTGCTCGCAGTCGGTCATTTTGGCGGCCAGCAGCGCGTTCACGGCGGGCAGAGCGGTCTTCATGCTGCGGCCCACGCGCTGGATATCGCCGTAGATGCGCTCCACATAGGCGCGCGCCTCGTCCTTCTGTTCCAGCTCGATCAGCCCGAACACCACCTGCAGGTGGTTCATAAAATCGTGCCTTTGCTTGCGCAGCGTCACGTTCAGATCCTCCAGCTGCCCCAGCGCCTCTTCCAGCATGTCGCTCTCTTCCCCGGTGCGCATGGCGGCGAACGCGTCGCTGATATCCACAAACGCGCCCCACACGATGACCAGCGCGATCACGCACAGCCCGAATACCTCCAGCCGGTTCAGGCCGCCGCTTTCGTGGAAGATGTATGCTGACAGCGCAATGACCGCCAGCACCTGCAGCGTGTTGATGATCACCGCCGCCTTTGCCGCCTTTTTCAGGTTCAGGCTCCGCTTTTTCCGCATCCGCTCACCTCCCGGGGACGCTCAAGGAATTTGCGAGAACCCTTTTCTTTTGAAAAAGAAAAGGGTTCTCGCGCTCTCCTAAAAGAAATCAATTTAAGGGTGGCTAAAATATCATGCTGTATCCCAATCAAAACGTTTGGAATGACCAGCCTTGTATTCATGGCCCGGCCCAAACGGTACGTTTTGCCGGGCTATCCAAACCATTTGATAGTATTCTATTCCCCAAGTTGAGGGATCCAAGGGGAATCATTCCCCTTGGCAGGGGTCTGGGGACAGAGTCCCCAGCGTAACTCCGTGCCCTTACATCCTCTCCGGGGTCTCCAGACCGATCAGATGCAGCGCGTTGGCCAGCGTCTGCCTTGCAGCCACGGTCAGGTTGATGCGCGCGGCGCGGGCGGCCATATCGTCGTCCAGAATGCGCACTTCGTAATAGAACTTGTTGAACGCCTTGGCCAGATCCGCGCTGAAGCGGGTGATCATGGAAGGCTCGTTGCGGTACGCGGCCTCGCGCACCAGCTCGGGGAACTGCTCCAGCAGGCGCACAACGTCCTGGCTGGCCGCGTCGGAAAGCGCCTCGTAGTTCGGCTCGGCGGCAACTTCGCCCGCCTTGCGCAGCACGGAGGACGCGCGCGCATAGGTGTACTGGGCGTAGGGGCCGGTCTCGCCGTCAAAGTTGAGCGCGCGATCCCACCAGAAATCGACATCCTTGATGCGGCCGTTGTACAGCGCAAAATAGATGACAGCGCCCACGCCCACCTGACGGGCGATCTCTTCCTTGTTTTCCAGATCCGGGCTCTTTTCGTTCATGATGTCCAGAGCCTTGCCGATAGCGGTGTTGAGCAGATCGTCCAGATAGATGATGCGGCCTTCGCGGGTGGAAAGGGTCTGGCCCTCAAAGGAAACCATGCCGAAATTGACGTGCTCGCAGCCCTTGGCGTGCTCCCAGCCCAGCAGCTCAGCCGTCTTGAACAGCTGCTTGAAGTGCAGATCCTGCTGATAGGCGACCACATACAGGCACTTGTCGAAATCGTAGGTCTCATGCCTGTACTTGATGGCGGCCAGATCGCGCGTGGCATACAAAGTCGCGCCGTCGCTGCGCACGAAGATCATCGGCGGCATCTTGTACTCTTCCAGATCCACGATCTGCGCGCCCTGGTCTTCCTTGAGCAGGCCCTTTTCGCGCAGCTCTTCGACGACCGCGCCGGTCTTGTCGTGGTAGAAGCTCTCGCCGGCGTAGGAATCAAACTTCACGCCCAGCAGATCGTACACGCGCTCGGCGTCGGCCAGAGTAACGCTCTTGAACCAGTTGAAGATCTCCAGCGCTTCCTCATTGCCGTCTTCGATGGCCTTGAACCATGCGCGGCCTTCGTCGTTGAGCGCCTCGTTTTCCTTGGCCTCGTTGTTGAAGCGGACGTACAGCTTCACCATC